>JAAAOH010000076.1 GCA_009908925.1 Spirochaetota bacterium
AAGCACCTCCTGCACGGTGATAACCGAAGCGAGCGAGGTGGCCTTTATGAGGTCGAGCATGACGTTTGACAGGCTCGGCACGGCCACGCGCGCGGCCTGTGGCAGAACTACCCTGAACAGGATCTGCGCCTCCGACATCCCGAGGCTACGCGCGCTTTCCCACTGCCCTCTCGGGACCGACAGGATCGCGCCGCGATCGATCTCCGCAATGAAGGCGGCGCTGTTGAGGCCGAAAGCCGAGATCGCCGCGGCAACCGCCGTGAGCCCGATGCCGAGACTCGGCAGCCCGAAGTAAAAGAGGAACAGCAATACCAGGACCGGCGTCCCGCGCATGAAGGAGATGTAGAGCCGCGCCGGGCCTGTCAGCACCCGACGCTTCGACATCCGTGCGAGGGCGATCGGTAGTCCCAGCAGCATGCCGGCCGCCATCGAGGCCACCGCTATGACCACGGTGTAACGCAGGCCCATGAGTACGAAGGGAAGCGAGTCCACCGCGAGGGCGGGGTCGAAGAATGATCTCACCGTGTGCCTCCTCGACCGCGAATGTACCCCGTTGCGGGGAATCCGTCGATGTGCTCCCGCCCCCGTGTCGCCCGTCTCAGCTGCTGCGGGTGCGCTCGGGGTGGCGAAACTCGTAGGATTCGTTCTCTATCATGTCGAGGGTTTCAGCGATGGTTGGCCGATCACCCCAGAAGGTACCGATATAGGCCATGCGAAGGCGACCGCGGGGGTCGACGATAACGGTTGCCGGTCTGTTCACGAACTCCGAGTGGACGGCAAAGGTCATGGGGTCCACGCCGAGCCTCGCACCGAAGGCGCCGCCGTAATCCATGAGATGGGGCCACCAGCGCCGCCCGCCGTACTCCAGGTTCTCGAAGCGATCGGAGTACCAGTACCGGGGCCTGGGGTGGACCCCGGCCATCACACCTGCGCGATAGTCGTCGTGACATTCCACGGTAGCAACCTCAACGCCCAGACGCTCGAAATCGGCTTTCCTGTCTATGAGGTCGTTGAACTCGTGGTGACATACCGGGCACCAGTCGGCGAAGACCCAGAGAAGCAGAAGTGCCCTGCCCGAGAGATGAGTGTCGAGCCGCCATTCTGCGCCGTTCACCACCGGGAGTGACGCCGCGGGCACGAGGTCGCCGGGCCGGACTCTGCGAAACGTGCCCTCGTCGAGGGCGGCAATCGTCTCGCGCATGCGCCGCTGCGATGTGCCCCCGGCGCGTATCTGATCGAGTGCGATGCGACACTGGGGTCCCGCGTCCCGATGTGTCTCACCGGCAAGCGCGGTCTCGAGAACGGCCTCGGAGCGGGGAGAGGCGATCTGTCCGAGCGAAATCGCGGCCTGTGAGCGGACGGTGCTTTCCGGGGCGCTTCTGAGCAGCTCGTGCAGTCCCTCGAGGGCCGGCTCCGCCTCGAGAACCCCGAGGGCCGCCGCGGCGAGGTAGCGGACGTCGGCCGACTCATCGCCGAGGGCTTCGATGAGCTCGCCGGGCGCGCGCTCCCCGGCGCGTACGAAGTCCCGGAGGGCGATGGTGCGCTGCAGCCAGTCGTCGTTGTCGAAATCGTCCACGCCTGCCGCTCCGGTCGTCGGCTCCACGGTCATCCCCTCCTCGACGGGGCGGAACGGACGGGTCTTCAGGGCGGCAATCCTCGATGCTATGTGTTCCATGTGAGCTCCTTAATACGCTTGTACCTGCAAGCATATCAAAAAAAACGCTTGTAGTGCTGTGGTCATCGGGGTAGCATGGTCCCACACCGAGGAGGCAGAGCTCTGAACGACGGCCCCGGGCAGATGCCCGCGCAGATGATAGAGGAACGCTCGACCTTCAGGCAACTCCCTCGCCGACCTTTACAATACGGTTTCCCGCCCCATAGCGCGCACGTCGGCGGCTTTGACCGCAACCGCAATCGACCGCAGGAAGTTCCCGTCGATGTCGCGATCGGAGGTCGCCGAGAGCAATACCTCCACAACCTCGCCGTCTTTCGTGACGAGACTGTAGGGGACGTCGCGCGCGTAGCCGATTCGAAAGAACGCCGGCAACGTCTCCTCGAGCGCGTAGCGACGTGATTCCTCGGTGAGGAAGTCCACCGATCGACGTCCGATGACCTCGTCCTGCTCATAACCCATCGTGCGGAGCCATTCGGCATTCACGTCGAGGATGCGCCCGCCCTCGTCGATTGAGTGGAGCATGATCGGCAACTCGCGGTAGCAGCGCTCGTAGCGGGTGCTGCAGTCCCTGAGTGCGTGAAGCGTGTCTTTCAGCTCGGTGATGTCTTCGAGGGAGACGATAACGAAGGGCTCACCGCGGATCTCGAAATAGGTGCTGGTCAGTGCAAAGGATGCAAAGCGCCGGTTTCCGTCCGCGAGGTACGGGATGTCGGCTTCCACACGCTTTCCTGTGCTGTGCTCGCTCAGTGCCTCCCGGACGGTGTTTCGAATAGGACACTGCGTGCAGTACGGGCCGAAGCCGCAGCCCTGCGGGTCGTCGAGCCGGTGCAGGCAACGCAGCGCTTCCCCGATTCGTTCGCCCCTCGTATCTTCGGGGCCGCCGCCAGCAAAGGCGGCAGCGGCGCCATTCGCTTTTCGCACCGTGTATGCGGAGTCGACGAGCACCATCAGCACGGGCGTGTGCTCGTAGATCGCGGCAAGCTCGGCATGCTTGTCGGCGAGAACCTGTTCGGTTAGTTCCCTGCGCCGGTTTTCTTCCTTCAGTCCGTTATGGACGCCGAAGAGCTCGAAGGCCATCTCTATGGACTGGATCAGAACGAACTCGCCCGAGTTCTTGAGCACATACCCGTACCGGGTTATGCTCCGTGCGCGGTCGACGTACTCTTTCTCGGTGTGGCTTGTCAGGAACACGATAGGGACTTCGCGGCGGGCGAGGATCCTCTCGGCCACGACGGTCCCGTCGGTCTCGCGGGAGCCGAGATTGATGTCCATGAGAATGAGATCCACCTCTTCCTCGGTGACGGTACGCATGGCCTGCTCGGGCCGGAAGGCGGTCTTGACGGCATACCCGTGCTTTTCCAGCATCGCAGACTCGTGCATCGCTATGAGGGCCTCGTCTTCGACGAGGAGGATGGTTCTGTCCTGCTCGTTCATACTACTGACGCCACCGCCGGGGCACGTTCGGTGTAACTCTGAATTATTAGTCAAGAAGTATGTAATCAGTTGAGTAGATATACAAGCGATTTTCCGGCAGCACGGAAAAACTTGACTATGCAAGTATAACACGCTACGCTTCGAACGACTTCCGGCTGCCCATCAGGGTGCCGGAGCGTTTCAGCAACTGAGCCGGGAGGCCCAATGACAATCATCATCTTCGGTGCAACCGGGGACCTGACACACAGAAAGTTGCTGCCGGCACTCTACGAAAACTTCCGCAAGGGGCGTCTCGACGACGTGCAGGCGGTCGTCGGCTACGCGCGCCGCGACTGGACTGACGACGCGTTCGTCGAGCGGGCGCGGGAGGGACTGGAGCAATTCGCCTCCGCGCCGATCGATGAGGATGTCTGGCGGCGTTTCGCGGGCTTGCTCTCCTACCACCGGGGCAACCTCGATGAGGGCGACGATTACCGCAGGCTCGCCGCGCGTCTCGAAGAGCTCGAGGCCGGCGCAGCGGCAAGAGTGGGTGGCGGCGCCGGTGTCGCAGGCGCAGCGGCCGGCCGTCTCTACTACCTGGCCACGGCCCCGCGATTCTACGCGCCTGCCTGCCGTAACCTCGGTGCAGCCGGCATGGCCGAGGAGAGCCGCGGACCACGACGGGTCGTCATCGAGAAGCCCTTCGGCTATGACGTCGAATCGGCCGCCGAGCTCGATGCGGAAGTCCACAAGGCGTTCGACGAGCACCAGGTGTTTCGCATTGACCACTATCTGGGAAAGGAGACGGCTCAGAACATCCTCTTCATGCGCTTTGCCAACACCATATTCGAGCCGGTGTGGAACCGCCGCTACGTGTCCAACGTACAGATCACCGTCGCCGAGTCCGTGGACGTCGGCCATCGGGCCGGCTACTACGACCAGGCGGGCGTGCTACGCGACATGTTCCAGAATCACCTGCTGCAGTTGCTGGCGCTCACCGCCATGGAGCCGCCTGCGTCCCTGGATGCCGACGATATCAGAAACGAGAAGGTAAAGGTTTTCGGGGCGATCAAGCCGCCCGCGCTTTCCAACACGGTGCGGGCGCAGTACGACGGCTATCTCGACGCGGAGGGTGTAGCGCCGGATTCGACGACGCCCACCTATGCGGCCCTGAAGCTCCACGTGAACACCTGGCGGTGGCAGGGGGTGCCGTTTTACCTCCGTTCGGGAAAAGCGCTTGCCGAGAAGACCAGCGAGATTACCGTACGCTTTCAGGAGCCACCGGGCATTCTCTTCGATCTGCCGAGCTGCGACGGCTATACGCCCAATACCGTGTCCATGTGCGTGCAGCCCGACGAGGGTACGCATCTGAAGTACCAGGTGAAGACGCCCGACGCCGGCAACGCGTCCCGGACGGTGGACATGTCTTTCCACTATCGGGACGGGTTCCCCGAAACACCGCTTCCCGACGCGTACGAGCGGTTACTGCTTGATGCGATACGTGGCGATGCCTCACTCTTTGCCCGCAGCGACGGCATCCGCGGTGCCTGGCGTATCATCGACCCCGTGATAAAGGGGTGGGAGCAGGCCGGGCGGGACGGCGGCAGCGTTCGCGAAACTCCGGACGGCGGTGGCGGCGTTGCGCCACAGGTTGAGCGCTACGCGCCCGGGAGCTGGGGACCGAAGGCCGCGGACGAACTGCTTGCCCACTCGGGGCACAGGTGGCAGATGGGGTGCTTCCACGGTCACTCGTGACCGCGCCGGGTGCGTGCGGCGGCCGGCGTAACGCGTGTCGTCGGGAGCAAGAGAGCGCAGGCCTGCCGGGGTGAGAAGCTGATTTGCGATCAGATCAACAACTTCCCGGGCCAGAGCATCCTCGAGGAGGGGCTCCGCCGAACAGTGGGGGCCACGACGAACTGGTCGGCCCTCATCCGGGCAGTAGACGACGAGCAGCGGCGACTGCGATCCTTCGTCGCTCGCGGCCTCGGTGCCCCTGAAAAAGGGTGAGGCGTCGTCCCACCGCCAGTTCGGCGGGCTGATGCCGCTGATTGCGGTGGAAAGCCTCGAGGCGGAGCTAATGGACCGCATGCCGGTATTCGCCCGGCGGATGAAGTGGTTCTACGACAACAAGGTCTATCTCAAGGAGAACGGCCGTCTGGCCTGCACCCGCACGCCGGGAGTGGGGAAGCGCAGGCTCCTGTCTCTGGTGAACGAAGATCGCCTGCGAAGCATTCTCTCCCACATGCTGTCCGAGATGGTAAAAGCTTGACCAGGTGTGGTAAGTGTCATACCATTTTACCATGACAGTTACCATTGATAAGGCGGGGCGCGTTGTAATCCCCAAGCACGTCAGGGATCGTTACCACATGCAGCCCGGTACCGAGCTCGAGATCGAATACGAAGCCGATGGGATTTCCCTTAAAGCACACGATACAAAGCCCTCCCTTATACGAAAAAGAGGCATACTGGTGCATCACGGCTCCGACACCGTCACAATGGACACAGCGAACTTCCTGAATCGCCAAAGGGAGCATCGCAACTACGTCGTTGCAGGCGATACTGCTGCGGAGAACCCGAAAGAATGAGGGTGTTTCTCGACACCTCGGTTCTGGTGCCGGCTCTTGTGGATCAACTCTCTAACCACCAAAGCGCCTTTGCGGTTTTCCACTCATACACAGGTGACGGAAACAGGGGCTACTGCTCGACCCATGCTCTATCCGAGACCTACTCGGCACTCACCGCCCTGCCGTTGCCCAGGAGAATCAGCAGCATCGAGGCACGCATGCTCATTGAAGAGAGTATTTTCGATCGGCTCGAGGTCGTGGAACTTGATAAAGGGGATTATTTGAATGCTATCAGAAACGTTTCGGTCAGGGGGCTCACAAGCGGAATCATCTATGATGCATTGCATGTAGAGGCTGCGAAAAAGGCCTCCTGTTCTCGAATCTACACCTACAATATCGATCATTTCGAGGCCTTGATCACGGAAGGAATATCAGTCTCGAGTCCCTGAGAACGTATAATCTGCGCGCGTGTTCCCCGGAGGCTCGAGACGTACCCGGAAGCGGACTTCCGCATCATTCGCCCCGCCCTTACGCCAACCGCGTCTCCACCACGGTCGTCGAGGTGAGGGTTTGATGCACCGGGCACATATCCGCGATCTCGGCCAGCCGCGTGCGTTGCTCCTCCGTGAGATCCCCCTCGAGCTCGAGCACGCGCTCGATGCGGTCGATTTTCGGCTTCGTGCGGCCTCCCTTCTCCCTGTCGCAGGTCGCTCCGTCGTTTGCATGGACCTTTTCGTGGGAGAGGTGCACCGTCACAGACTCGAGAGGGAGCTCCTTTCGGTCGGCGTACATGCGAAGGGTCATCACCGTGCAGGAGCCGAGGGCGGCGAGCAGATGGTCGTAGGGGCTGCCGCCAAGGTCCTTGCCGCCGACACTCGCCGGCTCGTCGGCGACCATGGCGTGTCGTCCGGCGCGGATCTGCGCCGTGTAGTGATCGCGGCCGATCCGGGCGGCGACCTGGCGGTTCGTTCTGATTTCCGGCTCGGTCGGCGCCGGCATGAGCGCTCCGATCCACGCGCCGATCATCCGGCCCGCGTATTCTGCATCGCTCGCCCGCGTCAGGAGGTGATCGGCCTGCCGGAGGGAGACAAAGCTCTTGGGGTGGCGCGTGGCGGTGAAAATGCGCTCTGCGTTCTCTATCCCGACGATTGTGTCCACCGGGGAATGGAGAATGAGAAGATCGACCGAGAGGTCGCGAATCCATCGCTCGGGCGGATGATTGCGGATATCGTCGACGAACTGTTTGCGGATCGTAAACGGTCTGCCGCCGATCGATACGGCGGCCTCGCCCGAGGTCTCGATATCGGCGACGTTGCCGACGAAGAGCTTCTCCACGTGCGCCGGCTCCGCCGGCGACCCGATCGTCGCGACGCCGCGCACAGACGGCAGTTCCCGGGCCGCGTAGAGGCAGGCCGTACCCCCGAGCGAGTGACCGACGAGGAAGCTCGGCGCTTCGTAGTGTTCGGCAAGGTACCCCGCGGCGTCGATGAGGTCGCTTCCCTGGGAGCTGAACGTCGTATCGGCGAAATCGCCGCCGCTCGCGCCGAGGCCGGTGAAGTCGAAGCTCATCACCCCGAGGCCGGCGTCCGAGAGCGCCCGCGCGATCCTGCGGTGGGCGTTGAGATCCTTGGAACAGGTGAAACAGTGGGCGAGCAACACGAAGGCGCGTGGCATACCGTCGGGCGGAAGATCGATCCTGGCGGCGAGCTCTACGCCCGCACTGTTCGCGAATGTCGCCGTTCTACTCATGTCGTTTCTCCTCCTGTGTGTTTCGAGGCCGGTGTGTGCTGCACCGGGGACTGGATCCTGCACGCGGCGTGATGGCACCGGTATCTGTCGGTGTGATAGAGCTTGCAGCACAGTACGGGCGCCGTCCGCGGCGCCACCCGGTAGGCCAGCGCGGCGAGCTGCGCTCCGATGATCGGAGCCGTCCAGTAGATCCAGTGATGCTCCCAGATGCCGGAAAAGATGGCAGGCGCAAGGCTGCGCGCGGCGTTGAGGCTAGTTCCCGAGACGTGGGCTTCGAGCCACACCTCCGTCATGACGATGGTCCCGGCTATGGCCGGAGTAAGGTGGGCGATACGTTGCCGGTTGGAAATCAGCAGTATCCCGACCATGAGGACGAAGGTGATGAATACCTCGGCGGCAAAGACGACCGGCACCGGAAATCCGGGGCCGGGCCGGGTTGTGCCCACCGCAATCGCATCGCTCCAGCCGAGCGCGCCGAGAACGAGGGCCGAGAGGAGGGCCACACCCGCGACCCCGCCCGCCAGCTGCGACGCGATGTAGAAGGCTGCGTCTGGGCGGCTTATTTTCCCCAGGCTCAGAAACCCCAGCGTGACCGACGGGTTTACGTGCCCGCCGCTGAGCTGTCCGAGCGGGGAGTAGATGATGATCGTCGCCCCGCCGGCGAAGAAGAAGCCGGTAACGAGTCGCCTGAGCCCCGGCCCGAGCGGAAGCCCCGCAAGCGGCGAGCCTGAGCTCCAGAACACAGCGACGGCGAAGAGGCCGAAGCCGACCATGAGTCCGGTGCCGAGAAACTCGGCGATGTAGGCTTTGTGTTGTGTGGTCACGGCGTTGATACTCCCGGAGCAAATTATGCTTGTATAAGCAAGTTTGACAAGGCCGGGAGCTGGCCCGGGTACGAGCCCCGGTCCCCTGCTCGGGGCCCGCCCTCATACCCGAAGCCGTTGCGCAGTCTTTCTGTAGCGGATTTCGTTTTGGTCGGAAAGGAAGCGACCCGCGTTGCTCGTCAGGTCGAGGAAGGGGCATGCATCTCGAATCCCCGTCGCTCGAGCGCGCGTCCGAGCACTTCCGCCATCAATATCAGCAGGGGCAGCGCAGCCGCATATCGCACCATAGTGAACGCTACCCCGAGAAAGGACATCTCGAACAAGGTCATCGGAAGACGTACGACGCCGGCCGTCCCGAGGTAGGAAAAGATAACCGCGTACCGTGCGCCTTTCTGCCGAAGTGCAAACGCCACGGGAAACGCCACCATGAGCCCGCCCACCATAGTTCCGGCGAGGAGCAGGCTGAAGAAGTGGGAGCGGAGGCCGGCCTCGTGGCCGAGGTGACGCTCTATTCGATCTCGCGGTACCCAGGCCTCGAAGAGCCCGATCAGCACAAAAGCCGGCGGCAGAATCATCACCATTTCGCCGGCAAAGCTCAGGAAGCTGTCGACCGTTCGCAGGCCGAACGGCAGATCGAGGAGAAACGACGCGAGCACGAAGAGACCGAATGCAGCGGGGACTGCCAGACGCCGGACAATGAGGCGAGCGGGTGCGGCGCTCATACGAGCTCTCCGAAGACCAGACCGATGACGAGGGCCACGCACAGCGCGATCGCCAAACAGAGTGAGTTCCGTACCACGCTAACCCGAGCGCCGAAGTAGGCTCGCTCGAGCGGGAAGGTGGCAACGCCGACGAGCATGAGGGAAACAGTGAAGGCGGCAAGGACGGTGTAGGGCACCCCGTTGTCCAGAAGGATGCCGGCAAGGGGGAACGCGACGAAGCCGGGCATGAGCGCGACGGAGCCGATCGCAGCGGCTATGGCCGTGCTTATCGCCAGGTTTTCCCCCGAGACCGCCTCGGTCAGAAGCGCCGGCGAGACCGCGGTGAGCGCCAGGCTTGCAAGGCAGAGCATGGCGAGGAGCGGGGGAAGCACCGCGATGAAACGTCTAAGCGCTATCCGCAGCGCACGGGCGGTTCGGCCCCGGTCGACCAGGGTCGAGACAGCGAGCGCAACGACGGCGGCCAAGGGAAGGACGAGCTGACTCATAGCGGCCACCATACACCATCTGCGGGGCCGGTGTCGGCGGTTCCTGATGGTGCGAGCAGTGCCGCCGTGGTTGCAGGTGCGTCTGCCTGTGCTGTTGCCGGCGTGGACCCACAAGCGCGGCTATGACCATTACCAATCGACCAGCATCTCCTGCAGCACCGTTTTTACGGCTCGTATCTCTTTGTTCTTGAGGCCCCCGAGTTTCTTGACCAATCTCGTTCGATCGACGGCACGGATCTGGTCGAGGACAATCCATCCGCGTTTTCCTTCAAAATAGACGTTCACCCGGCTCGGATAGGAGCGGGACCGAGTGGTCATCGGGGCAATGATTACGGTAGAGATAGTATCATTCATTTCGTTCGGTGAAATAACAGTGCACGGGCGTGTCTTCTGGATTTCGCGGCCCACGACCGGATCGAGAGAGACCAGAAACACATCGTATTGCCGGATCTGCATTTATTGATCCCATTCCCACTCTATCTCTTCCGTCTCTTCGAACTCTCCGAGCAAATCAGTGTCTTCTCCGCCCTCGTGCATGTATTCAAACGCCTCCCTCCAGCCCTCACGAGGGTTCTTCTTAAGAGGCCTGAGTACGATCTCTTCCTCATGTACCTCCATTTCGAGTTTGTCATCGATCGAAAACTGCTGCAGCACTGCTTTCGGCAGCCGTATCCCCTTCGAGTTTCCGATTCTTATGACGGATATTTCCATACCTTCTCCTCGATAAGTAATTATATTGTAATCACGTCATTCGGTCAATGTAAAATCAATCGTCGAGCTCGATCTGCGAACGATGTACCCCAAGGATCAGACGCTCTTCGGTTGCACCGCGTGGGACGCGCCGGTATGAAGCCGAAGCGGCGGTAGCCGTTTTGGGTCAGTGTTCGTACCGCCTGATGTGAGAGCACGCAATACCGCCCGCGACAGTAGGTAAGGATCTCCTTGTCCCGGGAAAGCATGTCGAGATGATGTTCGAGCTCCTCGAGGGGCGCGGACACGGCGCCGGGCACGTGACCGGAGTTGTACTCATCGCGGGGCCTGACGTCGAGCACCACGGCCTCGCCGGCTGCCACACGCCGGCGCAACTTCTCGTAGTCGAGCGCCTCGCCATGCGATCCGGCCGCTGTCTCAGAGAGTGCGCATCACACCTCCGATGACGACTGTGCGGCCACATCGGAGACCGTGCTCCACAGCGAAAGCGCGGTATCGGTGGGCTCGTAGTACACGCGTCGGCCGTCCTTGGTGGCCGACACGAGCCGGGCCCGCTTCATATATCGCGTCCGCCATAGCATTGCCCCGCTCACGATCGTAATGATCCGCCTCTATCCCTTCTCTGTCAACGCGAATGCTCGCTTTGCGGAGGTGGCGGTGAACCCGAAATCTTACGGAGGCGCGGTTGCACTCCGGACGTCTTGCACGAGCGTGCGCCGCGCTACTCGAGCACCACCTCACCGAAGGTCAGAAACGCAATCAGGATGAAAAGCACGCTCAAGGTGACCTGCATCGTTCGCTCGGGCACCTTCGCCGCCACCTTCGGGCCGACCTGTCCGCCGATGAGCACGCCGGGGACGGTGAAAATGACGAGCGAGAGCACACGATTGAGGGTCTCGGGCCCCGCACTTGCAAACCGCACCACGTGTCCGCCGGATGCAGCGAGGACAGTCACGGCGATGACGAACACGCTCGTTGCCACCGCCACGCGGCTCGGCACCTTGCATCGCTTCAGCAAAAAATAGTCGTTGAGCTCGCCGAGACCCGTAGAGATGAGTCCGACGAAGAGCCCGCCGATGCCGCCTGAGACCAGGCCCTCGAACTTGCGCTTGACGACATAGCAGATCTGCTCGCCGTCACGGGCGGTTATACAGGCCTCGGGATTGGTCGTTGCCAGCGTCCTCATGGCCTCGGCGTTGACCAGCTTCATCTCCGCCTCGTCGGGCGCGTGGAGGAAACTGATTGCGACCGCGAGAAGCCCCACGGCGAGCACGAGCTTGAGAATGTTCGGATCGATCACCCCGCCGAGGTACGTCCCGACGATCGCCATGGGTATCGTCGCCATCAACATGATCCCGCCGAGCTTGAAGTCGATCACCTTGTCCCGGAAGTAGGCGGTGAGCCCGCTCGCAAAGCCGAAGGTCTCGGTAATAAGGGCCGTACCGATGGCTACCTCCGGATCGAGCCTGAGGGCCAGGATGAACAGCGGCGAGAAGAACGTCGCCCCGCCTATACCGGATGCCATCGCCAGCGTCGCAATGGCAAATGCGACGGGGAGCAGAAACCAGAACTCGAATGTCATCCCAACTCCTTGTCCAGATTGTACGCCGCGCTTATGAGCGCGAGATGAGTAAAGGCCTGGGGGAAGTTCCCCAGCGCCTCTCCGCTTGGCCCGGTTTCCTCGGCGTAGAGGCCGACGTGATTGGCGTAGCCGAGCATCTTCTCGAACATGAGCCGGGCCTCTTCGAGGCGTCCGCGATCGGTGCGCCCGGCGCGGGTGAGTGCCTCAACAAGCCAGAAGCTGCAGATATTGAAGGTGCCTTCCTCTCCGGAGAGGCCGTCCTCTGTCTGGGTGACATCGTAGCGGTAGACGAGGCTGTTTGAGACCAACCCGCCTTCCTGGGGCGGCTTGAGGGTCTCATCGAGGGTGGAGAGCATCCGTCGGTCGGTCGGCGAGACGAAGAACACCAGCGGCATGGTGAGGTTGGACGCATCGAGGGTGGTGCTTCCGTAGGATTGCACGAAGGCCTTTCTCTCCTCGCTCCATCCCTCCCGCATGATCTCCTCGTAGATCTCGTCCCGCACCGCGATCCAGCGATCGCGATCGGCGGGGAAGGAGCGTTTATCGGCAAGGCGCAGGCCCCGATCAATGGCGACCCAGCACATGAGCTTCGAGTAGGTGAAGTGCTGCTGGCCGCCGCGGACCTCCCACACGCCCTCGTCGGTGCGCTTCCAGTTGTCGACGACCCAGTTAATGAGCTTCCGCAGCTGCACCCAGAAGTCGTAGGAGATGGGCGAACCGTACTTGTTGTAGAGGTAGACCGAGTCCATGAGCTCGCCGTAGATGTCGAGCTGCAGCTGATCATATGCGCCGTTTCCGATGCGTACCGGCTTCGAACTCCGGTAGCCGTCGAGGTGGTTGAGCTCCTGCTCGGTGAGCTCGTGGCGTCCGTCGAGGCCGTACATGATCTGTAGTGAGCCGTCGGAGTTGAGCTCATGCGTGCGGGCCTCGATCCAGGCCATGAACTTCTCCGCCTCCTCGGTGAAGCCGATGCGAAGCAGCCCGTAGAGGGTGAAGGCGGCATCGCGGATCCAGGTGTAGCGGTAGTCCCAGTTGCGCTCTCCGCCCACCCCTTCAGGCAGGCCGGTGGTGGGCGCGGCGACAATGGCCCCCGTCGGCTCGAAGGTGAGAAGCTTCAACGTGAGTGCCGAGCGATGCACCATCTCCCGCCAGCGTCCCCTGTAGGTGGACTTCGACAGCCAGCGCCGCCAGTAGGCAACCGTGTCGCGAAAGAGCGCCTCGGACTCGTCCTCCGGGATTGCCGCGCTGCAGCCCGAGCCCTCCGGTACCTGATGAAGCACGAAGGTGAGGCTCTCGTTCTCCTGCAGGTGAAAGTCGCTCACCGCGCCGGCGGGCCCGGCCGCTGCCGGGGTGGCAGCCGCGGGACCCGCTGTTGCCGCGGCGCCCGCGGGGCCGGTCTGCGTCCCCGGGCCGCCGCCCGCCTCGCCGGTTTCGACCCTGCGGAAATCCGGCTCCCCGCTGAGCGCGAGGTGCAGGTCGGGACCGTGGAAGAGTACGCCGCGGTCGGTTATCTCCACCTCCGCCGGCACCCGCGCATAGTCGAAGGCCGGGCGGCATTCGAGGCGGAAGTTCATACTCCCGCGGACCACGCTGAGCCGGCGCACGATGCGGTGTTGGCGCTCGTCTCCGTCACTTGCTCCGTCGACCACCGGCATGTAGTCGATGAGCTCCGCCACGCCGTCCGGGGAGAGGAATCGCGTTACGAGCACGTTGGTATCGGGCCAGTAGAACTGCTTGTGGGTCACTTCGCCGTGATCGCGCGGCGCTATGCTGAAGGAGCCGCCCTTCTCGTCATCGAGGATGGAGGCGAAGAGGCTGGGGGAGTCGAAGTGAGGAAAGCACAGCCAGTCGATCGATCCGTTTATGCCGACCATGGCGACGGTGTGCATGTTCCCGATGAGGCCGTAGTTTTCGATAGGTTGGTATGCCACGAATGAACTCCTTTCGGCGGCAGGTGCCTGGAACGTCAGCCGCCGGTTGCAAATCCGGGATACAGCATCATGCCGCCGTCGACATAGATGGTGGACCCGACGATGTAATCCGCCTGGTCGGAGGCCAGCCAGGCGACGGTCCGCCCGATATCGGCCGGTTCCCCGATGCGGTTGTATGGCACGAGGCGCATGAGTTTCTCGTAGGCCTCATCCGTTTCCCAGGCGTCGCGGTTTATCGGCGTGCGGATGGCGCCGGGCGCGACACTGTTGACCCGGATGCGATCAGGGGCGACCTCCTGTGCAACTGATTTTGCCATGAGCATGACGCCGCCTTTGCTCGCCGCGTAATTCACATGGCCCGCCCACGGGATGGCCTCGTGCACCGAGCTCATACAGATCACCTTGCCCGCCGAGCAGGAAACCTCCGGCACGATGCCCCGTCGCCTGAACTCCGCCACTGCCGCGCGCGTGCAGAGAAACTGACCCGTGAGGTTCACGCCGATGACTTTGTTCCACTGCTCGAGGGTCATCTCCGCGAAGGGCGCATCCTGCTGCAGTCCGGCATTGTTGACGAGAATGTCGACGGTGCCGAAGGCGTCGATCACCTCGGCAAACATGGCTTTGACATCGTCTTCCTTTGATACGTCGGCCTGAACGGCGAGCCCGCGGCGTCCGAGCGCCTCGATCTCCCCGACGACCTCCGCGGCCTTTTCAGCGCCCCCGCGGTAGTTCACCGCAACATCGGCTCCGGCCTCTGCGAGTGCGATCGCGCAGGCCCGCCCAATCCCCGAGCTTGCGCCGGTAACAATTGCCTTCTGCCCGGTGAGTAGCTCCGGTGTCGTCGACGGTGGCGCGGGTCCTCGGTCTGACGTCTTCTGCATGCACTGCTCCTCGTTACTTTTATCTGCAAGTTTCTCGCGAGTTTCTCGCAAGATAGTTGCGTCGCCAAGCAATAGTCAAGACCGTAAATTCTCTATATATTAGACCGTGTGGAGGGAAGCCCCCACAAAACGACATCAGGAGGACGACCCTTGAAGAAAAGCCGTGTTGGGTCCGGCAGAAACAGCAGAAGGCGATGGGAGGCTCGTCGCGCGATCGCGCGACGACGGCAGGTCCGCGCATACGACGCAGAGCTGCAGCATGTGGTCGATACATGCCCGGGATACTTTCTCGGGAAAGCATATAAGAAGGTGACACGAATCTTCGAGGACGAGTTCCGGTCCTCGGAGCTCACGATGCCCCAGTTTGCGGTCCTCGTGAACACCGGTATAAGCGAAACGGCAACCGGGAGCGAGATCGCCGAGCGACTCGGCTCTGATCTCAGCACGATCTCCCGCATCATGGACATCGTCGTCCGTCGCGGGCTTGTGCAGCAGCAGCGTGCCGAGGACCGCAGGGTCCGGGTGTACCGGCTGACGCCAGAGGGGCGCGCCGTCCTCGATGGGGCCCTCGTGAAGTGGAAGCGGGCCAAGCGCCGCGTTCTCACCGATATCGATCGAAGCTCCTGGCAGGAGACGATCGGCACGCTCGAGCGAATGGCGGCATTGCCCGAATAGCAGCCGTTGCGCAGATGCGCACGCCGACGCCCGGAAAAACTCCCGCTCAGCACTTTTCGGTTGTATATGCAAGTGTATATATTGCAGAATGACGCGCAGCAATGCTGAAAAGGAGCCACGGTATGGCAGCTGAAAACGGAAACTCCTACGACGCAATCGTCGTCGGTGCAGGACAGGGCGGATTTCCCCTCGCTATGAAGCTTGCGGGGCAGGGCAAGCGCACCGCGCTTGTGGAAGCCCGGCACGTCGGCGGCACGTGCGTGAACTACGGGTGTACGCCGACCAAAACAATGGTCGCAAGCGCACGTGCCGCCTATATGGTCGGTCGCGCCGCCGAATACGGAGTCGGGGCGACCCCCGGGGCCGTCGACATGGAGGTGGTGCGGCGGCGCAAGCGGCAGATCGTCTCGGATTTCCGCGGCGGCAGTGAGCGGGCGGTGGAGAACACCGAGAACCTCGAGCTCGTTCGCGGCACAGCTTCCTTCACCGGGCCGAAGACACTGAACGTCAGCGGCGAGTCCGGCGAGCGTGAGATCTCCGCAGAACAGATATTCATAAACACCGGCACCCGCCCGAACGTCCCGCCGATCTCCGGAATCGAGGGCGTGCCCTACCTCAACAACGAAAGCATCATGGAGCTCGACCGGGTTCCGGAGCATCTCGTCGTGATCGGCGGTGGCTATATCGGTGTCGAGTTCGGCCAGATGTTCCGACGCTTCGGAAGCCGGGTCACGATTCTGCAGCGCGGACCGCGGATGCTCCCGCGAGAGGACGAGGACGTTGCCTCGGAGGTGCTCTCCATTCTCACCGACGACGGCATACAGGTCGTTACCGGTGCGCAGACGAAGAGTGTCACGACTTCGGGAAGCGGCGGCGTGGAGCTGTCGGTGGAGGTGAACGGAGAGGCCCGCACGATCTCCGGCTCCCACCTCCTGCTTGCGGCCGGCCGCGCACCGAATACCGACATGCTCAACCTCGCGGCCGCGGGTGTGGAGACCGACAAACGCGGCAGTATTCAGGTGAACGATCGCCTCGAAACCGGCGTAGAGGGAATTTGGGCGATGGGTGACGTGAAGGGAGGTCCGGCCTTCACTCACATCTCCTACGACGATTTCCGCGTCATCGACCGTAATCTCTCGGGCGACGGTATGGGCACGATAGCCGGACGTCTCGTCCCCTATACGGTGTTCATGGATCCCCAGCTCGGCCGCGTCGGCATGAGCGAGCGCGAGGCCCGCGATGCCGGTTACAACGTCCGGGTCGCCAAAATACCCATGACCTGGGTTGCCCGTGCGCTCGAAACCGACGAAACCCGCGGGCTCATGAAGGCGATAGTGGACGCGGACAGCGACCTCATCCTCGGCTTCACGATGCTCGGTATGCAGGGGGGCGAGATAGCCGGTGCCGTGCAGGTCGTCATGACGGCGAATCTGCCCTACACGATCCTCCGGGACGGTGCATTTGCCCATCCCACGCTCATGGAGTCTCTGAACAACCTGTTTGCAACCTTCGAAGGAGAGTAAGCCATGGCCAAAGTAGCAGTAGTCGTACTTGCCGATATTGAGTCGCACGCGGATCAGGGGCGCGGGACCAACGCCCTCGAGCTTGCCAAAGAGGCGAAGGAAGCCGGTGACGAGGTGGCCATCGTCTTCGACGGCGCCGGGACGCGCTGGGTGCCGAAGCTCGCGGATCCGCAGAGCAAGATGAATCCCGTCTTCGCTCAGCTCGAGGAGAACGTGATCGGCGCATGCTCGTTCTGCGCCTCGGCGTTCCACGTGAAGGATGAGATCAAGCAGACGAACGTCAAGCTGCTCTCCGACTACGAGGGGCATCCGAGCCTTCGCGGTCTCATCGCCGACGGCTACCAGCTCGTAACCTTCTGAGCCGGCGACCGGGGCGGGGAAGATCACTGTGAACCGGTGGGCTCGGATCGCTATGCTTCTGTTTGCGTTGGTGCTGGCCGCGGCCTGTGCGGACGATGGCCCGCCGCCCGGGGCGGCACATACCGGAGACGGTGGCGATTCGCCCGGCGGCGCGCCCGCGGGGGCGCCGGTTTCCGCAGACACCGCTCCGGCGTTCACTCTCGGTACCTTCAACATCCACTACGTCGCTCCCTGGCAGGAAGGCTTACGCTGGGAGGACCGACGTGATGCGGTCGTCGCGATGCTCGAGGCGGCCGACGCCGATCTCATGGCCTTTCAGGAGATGGAGACTTTCGAGGGGGGCTCTTACAACGAGGAGAACCGACAGCTCGACTGGATCGCACGACATTTCCCTGAGTACGCGTTCGCGGCGGTGGGTGACCCGCAGGTGTATCCATCCACTCAGCCGGTGATGTATCGCCCCGAGCGTTTCGAGCCCCTCGATCAGGGGTTTTTCTTTTTCTCGCCGGATCCCGACGATATCTATTCCCGGTCCTGGGACGGCGGCTTTCCCGCGTTCGCCTCGTGGGTGCGCTTTGCCGACCGCCGAAGCGGCACATCATTCTACCTCTACAACGTTCACTTTGATCATTCGAGCCGCGGAAACAGGATCAAGGCTGCGGAGCTCGTCGTGGAACGCCTCGGCGGGCGAGAGCATCCCGGAGACCCCGTCATCGTTGCAGGCGATTTCAACGCGCCGTGGTTCTTCCGCCCCGTGCAGATCGTCTCGGATGCGGGGCTCGATATCGCCGACACGACGGGAAGTACGTTTCATCTGCGGCGCGGCATCAACATCATTCCGGCAATCGATCACGTGCTCGTCTCCGACGGATTCGAGATCGGTCCCACCGAGGTCCTGCGGAAACGCTTTGCGGGCACCTGGCCGTCGGACCATTATCCCGTGCTGGTGAGGCTCTCCCCACGGTAACGCGGCCGTTCGCGTGTCGGGCAGAAATTTCGCTGTTAAACCTGAGTCAATGAGTTATACTTTTACAACTGACTCTCCTGCGACAGTGTTCGCATGAGGAGGAGTTCTATGAGACCAATCACGGCTGTAGCAGGGTGGCTTATGCTGCTGCTCCTGCCGGCAATGGCAGCTTCGGCTGCAGACGGACGCATCGTGTTTCTCACGGGTGAGGTGTCGGTACAACGCAACGGCTCGGAGGTTGTTGCCGACATCGGCACTACCGTGACAACCGGTGACGTTGTTGAGACGGGCAGTCGGGCGACGGCGGTCATCGACCTCGGGCGCGGGGCCGAGATCAAGCTCCGAGAGAACACGCGCACCCGCATCGGGGATCTCGAGGAGCGCATGAGCGTCGAGCTCGAGCGTGGCGGGCTATTCGCCCTGGTGAGACGCGCCATCCAGGGCGGTTTCTCGGTGAACACGGAAACCGTCGTCGGGGGCGTCCGCGGCACGCAGTTCTTCGTGGCCTTCGGCCGAACCGTCGAGAACCGGCCCGATGTCTGGCTGTGCGTGAACGAGGGCGAGGTTTTCGTCGAAATCCCCGAACGCGGCGACCAGACCGTCGTGCGCGAGGGTGAAGGAATCAACATCCTCGACGGCGTGCGTCTCACCGACGCGCAGCCCTACGACTGGACACGCGAGCTCAACTGGAACATGGACCCCGACCGCGGCGAGGTTTACGACGACACCGACCTCGACGAGGCCTACGCCGACCTCCTGGATCAGGACTATGATTGATATCCTCAACCGACGCCGCGCTGCGCCCGTACCCTCTCTATCCGCGGTGGCCCTGCTCGTGATTCTCCTTCTCGGAAGCATCGCTGTGCCGACGCCGGCGCAGGATGATCCCCCCGAGGGGTTCGTCGAGCTGGAGATGGTCTCCAGGCTCTTCCTCGACGTCGACGACTGGGACCCCATGGCCGAGCTCGTCGGTCGCTTCGAGAGTGAGGATTTCCAGTTCGGATACCGGGCACTCACCCTCGGGACGTACTACCGGATTCACGAAAACGTGAAGGCGGGAGCCTTCTACCGGGTGCAGCAGGGTGCCCGCCATGACGAGGACTGGGACGTCCGCTACGATGGCGATCTCAAAAGGGAGAATACCACCGACCGCACCGAGCAGGTTCTCATTGCCGATCTGACCCCGCGATTCCTGTTCGACTTCCTTCCCGGAGAAGACTGGGTTTTTGCCTTCAAGAACCGCTATCACTTCAATCTCTACAACACCAACCAGAGTCTGCTTCTTCGGCCGCAGCTGACCTACTTCCGGATTCGAAATCGGCAACCCATAGTGAACGTCACCGGGGCGTACGGCATCTACCTGGCGCTCAACTTCTCCGATCAGCTTGTCTATGAGCATACGCCCTACCTCGACGTGATCTACCATCTGACCGATGTCACCAAGCTCAATGCAGGTGTGGCCTGGAAGACGGTGC
>JAAAOH010000063.1 GCA_009908925.1 Spirochaetota bacterium
AAAGGGCTTCTCCCGTCGTGTGACTTCAGAGGGTTTCCCCCGTTTGAAGGGATTCAGCGACCGCATCTGCTTTTCAAGCGAGGTGAAGTATGCATCGATTGCCGCGTGAACATTCCCGCAGATGCTCTCCACGTCGTCGATGACGGGAATGGCCGCCGCAACGCGCCGGATGTCGGGGGCGTGGTTGAGATGCTCCGCGAGCGCCCTCAGGCGATTGTTTCGCGTGTGCACCAGGTGACGGTATTCGCGCCTCAGGCGCTCGACCCTCCCGAAGGCGGCTCCGAATCGGGGTATGCCATGGTAGTCGAGGGAGAGGATGGTGAAACGGCGCTCGGCGAGAAACTCGAAGGCCAGCGTGAGCACTTCCTCCACATCGGCGAGCGTCATGAGCTCGAAGTTGTCCTCCTCGCCGGCGGCAAGGACCCGCTCGATGAAGCCCTCCGTCCGCGGACGGCCCTCGCGCTTACTCGGTCCGATCCCGACAAAGCGCCGCTTGAGTACACGGGCCAGTTGCGGGGAGGATCGCTTCACCGATTTGAGTTCATCCTGCAACTCCGAGGCGATCTCCCGATTTATGTCGAGCCCGCGGCGCCAGAGTCCCATGCGGCGGTAGATCTCGACCGCCTTGAGGCGTTCGGCGAGGTGCGCGTTCCCGGTGAGATCACGGGTGGCCTGCTCCAGGGCTGTGACGGTGGCGTCGGGGTTCTCGAGGATATACTTGGTGGCGACCACCACCCGATCATCACCCTCATAGCTCTCGAGCGTCACATTGCGAGTACTCGTGACGAGGTCGGGAATGATGCCCATCACGTGTCGCAGGCGCTCGGCGGCCTCCTCGGCGGGCTGCGCCCGGAAGATGCGGTAGACGAGGCGCGTGAGCACGGCGAAGAGGCCGGCCGTGAGAGTATAGATTGCAAAGTAGATGAAGAGATTGCCCGGCGGCGCGGTGCCGAAGCCGATACGATAGCCCAGCGCCATGGCGAGATAGGTGACCGGGCCGGCGGTCCACGCGAGCTGGGCGACGGTCCGTGTCCAGGACTCACGTCGAAGCGCCCGGCTGAAACTCTGGAGGTACCGCTCTCCGACCGATCGGTACTCGCGGTCCAATCCGCCCGCGCCGCGGCCGAACTCAACCTCGTGCTCCATTAGTCCATTATGTAGCGCATAAACGAGGACAGCACCTCGAGCGCCTTTTCGTTCTGTCCGCCCTCGGGCACGATGAGATCGGCGTAGGCCTTTGTCGGCTCGGTGAACTCGAAATACCCCGGGCGCACGTACTCGAGGTACTGTTTCAGAACCGAGTCCATGGTCCGCCCCCGCTCCTTCATGTCACGCTCGAGCCGACGGATAAAGCGGATGTCGTCGGGGGTGTCGACGTAGATCTTCAGGTCGATGAGATCGCGAACGCGTTTCTCGAAGAACACCATGATGCCTTCGAAGATGATGAGTTTCGCCGGTTCGACCCGCACAGTCTCCTCGGAGCGGCGGTGGCGCACGAAGTCGTAGGTGGGCATGTCGATGGGGTTTCCGTCCCTCAATGCCCGCAGGTGCGCGTAGAGCAGGTCGCTGTCGAAGGCCGACGGGTGGTCGAAGTTGAACTCGGTGATGTTCCGGTTGCTGACGTGCTCGGCCGACTTGTAGTAGTTGTCCTGCGGGATGAACTCGAAGTCCGGCACGACCTGCGCGACACTGTTGACGATGGTCGTCTTCCCCGCCCCCGAGCCGCCCGTGATTCCTATGATGCGTGACATTCTGTTTCCTGAACCCTGAGTATAGACGGCGAGGGGCCGGAGTGTCAAAGATTGACAGCGCGGGTGCCTTTCTCTAGGATACGGCCTCAATTGCGATGCGTGTGCAGCTTTTCCGCATCAATCACGGTGATTGTCCCTACCTCCCCGACCGCACCTGGGTCACCCATACCTTCCAGGTCGGAAGCCTCTCCGAAAGCCTCTACGAGTCGATGATATCACAGGGCTGGCGCCGAAGCGGCACCGCCTTCTACCAGAACCACTGCCCCGGCTGCAATCTCTGCATTCCCATCC
Organism: Spirochaetota bacterium; assembly: GCA_009908925.1. Classification (GTDB taxonomy): domain Bacteria; phylum Spirochaetota; class Spirochaetia; order DSM-27196; family PWMO01; genus JAAAOH01. The sequence continues at coordinate 2,043 of JAAAOH010000063.1, forward strand.
GGGTCCCGACGCATGACTTCTCCCCCACCAAGTCCCAGCGCCGGGTCCTGAAAAAGAACAGCGATGTCGAGGTGCGCATGAGTCCCCTGGAGGACGAGGCGGAGGCCTACGAGCTCTACCGTCTCTACAACACCACGCGGCACGGCGAAGATGAGACCGCATCGCGCGCGGGCTTCCGTAGCTTTCTCTTCGACTCCCCCATCGATACCCGTGTGATGTGGTATTCGGTCGGCGGGCGCCTCGTCGGCATCGGCTGGGTCGACGTCGTTCCGAACGGGCTCTCCAGTGTCTACTTCGTCTTCGACCCGGCCGAGTCCGCCCGCAGCCTCGGCACCTTCTCGGCGATGAAGGAAATCGAAACCGCCGCGGCGATGGGAAAGAGCTGGCTCTACCTGGGCTTCTACGTCCCCGGTTGCCACAAGATGAGCTACAAGCGCCGTTTCCGGCCGTTTCAGCTGCTGGAGGACGGGCGCTGGGCGGACTACGAGGAGTAGGCCTCGGCCGGCACGAGCCAGATGCGCTCCGGCGGCAGGCGCACCATCAACCGCGTTCCCGGGTCGGCAGGCTGCGGAGGCCCGACCCCGTCGGAGGTCCCGGAGCCCGCCGGTCCCGCCGGACCAGCCGGTCCCGGCGCGTGGACTTCCCACTCGGTCGAATCGAGGGTCACTCGATATCGCACGTGCGTTCCCATGTAGGTACAACGCTTGACCACCACGCTGACAAGGTTGTCGCCCGCCGAGCCGGCGGCGCCCCCGGCTGCTGCGGCGCCGTCTCCCCGGGCGGCGGAGCCGCCCGCGCTGTCGCCGGCGTCCGCCGCAGCCTCCGGCCGCGTCTCAACGAACTCGGGCCTCACGAGCAGATCCACCGGCCCGTCTTCGATACTCTCGGCATGCGCAACCGCGAACTCGCCGACAGCGGTCTCGACACGGTTGCCCCGCTTGCGGCCACGCAGTACATTGCGGTTTCCGAAAAACGCCGCGATCCGGCGGGTTGCCGGGCGCTCGAAGAAGTCCGCCGCTCCTCCGACCTGGCGGATGCGTCCGTCGAACATGAGGGCGATGCGGTCGGCAAGCAGCACCGCCTCCTCCTGATCATGGGTCACGAACACGATGGTGAGGCTCATCTGTTCCTTGAGCTGGAGGATGAGGTCGCGCATCTCGTCGCGAAGATGGGCGTCGAGGTTCGAGAAGGGCTCATCGAGCAGTAACACGCTCGGCTCGAGCACGAGCGCCCGCGCAAGTGCCACCCGCTGCTTCTGCCCGCCGGAGAGCTCTTCGGGCTTGCGGTGGCCGAGTCCGTCGAGACGGACAGCCTCGAGCATGCGATCGACCAGGCGCTGTATCTCGGTGGATTGCATGCCGCGCATCCGGAGCCCGAACCCGACGTTCTCCTCCACGTTCATAAACGGAAAGAGCAGATAGTTCTGGAAGACCAGCACCGTATCCCGGCGCTCGGGACGCACGGCGGTGACGTCGCGTGAACCGAAGCAGACCCGGCCGCGGTCGGGCGTTTCGAGCCCGGCGATCATCTTGAGGGTGGTGGTCTTCCCGCAGCCGGACGGCCCGAGCAGGCACAGAAGCCCGCCCGCCGGAGCGGAGACGGAAACGTCGTCCACGGCCGGATGGTCGGCGCCGGGAAATCGCCTGGTCAGATGCTCGAGCGAGACCTCGGTCATACCTTCCCCAGTCCACTGA
>JAAAOH010000121.1 GCA_009908925.1 Spirochaetota bacterium
CTGCTGTGGTTGCCTGAAAGTGCATACTTGTCCCCACCGGGCTGTTCGAGAAGATTCCGCCGGGCACGTGACATAGCGGCAGGAGGGCGAAGAGCATCGCGAACACTCCCGGTCGGTGCGGTATCCGACGGGCCGTCGTCAGCAAGAACAGGTCAGGCAGCTTATCCGCCTGTACCGGGGGCTGTCAGCTGCGACCCCGCCGGCACGGTGTCATTACCGCAGCGTTAGCCTGTCGGTATCGAACTGACACGACTCAATCGGGGTGCGAGCTTTTTCTTGAACAGGGCTATGCCGCTGACGAGTGCTCATAAGAATTCGAGGACTACCTCCTGAAAGCAGTCCAAGGTTCTGTCCGCGCCTCCGAAGCGGGGGCAGAATTGAAGTCGCGTGACAGCTCATGAGGTTGCATTCGGCGACCGAATAGCCTATTATTCGATATTCTTTGAACGATACGAGAGACCGGAGACTGACGAGGCGGAAACATGCAGACGAGACGAGTACTCAAGTGGATAGCACTGGGAATACCGACGGCGTTTGTCATCGGCATAGCACTGCTCATCGGCAGTAGCTATGTGGAACACCGAACCTTGATAGAAGAGGAACAGAGAGAGTACCCCGCGCCGGGGGTGCTGGTAGAGGTGAATGATGAGGGCGACAGACTACACGTCTACGCCGAAGGCGAAGGAAACGAGACGCTTGTCTTCATGTCCGGATTCGGCACGAGCTCCCCATTCTATGACTTCAAGGTGCTGTTCGAAGAATTATCGGACGACTACCGGGTCGCCGTCGTAGAGCGAGCCGGCTATGGCTGGAGTGACATTACCTCCTCGCCGAGGGACATTGACACGGTGCTCCGGGAAACCCGTGCCGCCTTGCAGATCGCCGGGGAACGCCCTCCCTACGTTCTCTTTCCTCACTCCATGGCGGGGCTGGAGGCTCTGCACTGGGCAAGTCTCTATCCGGAAGAAGTACAGGCCGTTATCAGCCTCGATTCGGTAGTTCCCGGGTACGTTGAACAATCCGGAGAAGAGCCCGATGTATCTGCCGCGATAACCTTCCTTACACGAACCGGCCTGGTGCGAAACCAGCCGGGGGTCTTCGAGAGCAACTTTCACGCCATGCAGAAAGGTCATTTGACCGAAGAAGAAGCCGACGCCGCGAGAACCATTTTCTTCCGTCGGCTCTTCACGAAGAACATGTGGGAGGAGGCAGACACGTTTATATCCAACTCCCGACTCGTTGCCGAGCACGGAACCGTCGACGTACCATTCCACGCTTTCATTTCAAACGAGAACGAAGACCCACAGTGGGCGGAAAGCATCGCGTCCTATGCCGAAGCTACCGGTGGCGGCAGCTCCGTGCTTGATGGCCACCATTACATACACCTCGATTTCCCCGAACTCATCGCGGAGAGGAGCACGGAGATAATCGAGAACAGCCCGTAGCGTTCCATCCGCCCACAGCGCTTGCACCGCGACCCGACCACTCCATGGCGACGGCAGGGAACGCCTCGGGGAGAAGCGTGTGGTCGAATCGCCAGTTCGGTATCTCGAAAACCCCGTGATGCGGGTAGGCGTAGACCGACCCGCCCCAGACCTTCCGGACCACTTCAAGCGCATCCGGGATGAGCTCTATCTCGCGATGCATCACGCCGACCGCCTTGGAAGCTGCCGACTCAGTCGAGCGCGCCGGCCCGTTCCGACGTCCGGCCCGGAAGGCCCGGCCCGTCAGACCCCGACCCGGCCTTCTTCCTCGGCTGTGAACTCCAGGCGCAGCTCCACCGTATCTGAGACCGCACCGACGTCGGACCCACCACCGACGTAGGGGACGGCGATCTCGAAGTCCTCCCACCGGATAGTGGTAGAAGCGGTTCCGCTGATCGACTCGTCGGAGTCGAGGGAGAGTTGCATATCGAAGTCGACACTGCGTGTGACATCGCGGATGGTCAGATTCCCGGTTACGACGAGATCGAGCGTGTCTCCCGGCTCGAAGCTTTCGGGAACGCCGGAGACGCCGGTCGGGTCGAAGGTCGAAAACTCGAACTCATCCCGTCCGCTTTCGAGAATCTGTGCTCGGATAACGGTGTCGCGCTCGCTATCCGTCCACCCGCGACTCTCGATATCGACGTCGAGACTCCGTGTCTTGATGTCCCGCATGTTTATCTCGAACTGACCAACCTGCACTTCGTGCCCGTTGTAGTCCACGAGAAACGCCCCGTCGAGCTGCCTGGTAGTGCCCTCGACGACATTGCTCCGCCCGAAGATCGTCTCTTCGATCAGAAACTGCGCGCGCGAGCCGCCCTCTTCTCCGGTCGTCACCCCGTACTGAATGATACCCAGGGACGTGTCGCTTTGATCGGTCGAGACGAACGTACGATCGGCCTGTGCCTGCCGGGAGATTTCCCCGTCACCGGCGCGAACGCCAAGATACACACGGTAGCCCACCGCCGTGACTACCGCAACCGCCACAATGCCTAACACGACAAACGCAATTCTCTTCATGGCAGGCTACAGGATACTAATCCGGGAGGGCATCGCCTACTGCGTTCGTTGCAGACTTACTCTCGACGCACTGCACAAAGCACTGTGGGCGCGAGCCTGCTACACCCAGAACGAGTCCCCGGCCCTGGCGGCCGGACTGACGAAAACCGGTCTCCGGCGAAGCCCGTGCGGTTCACTTTCTCTAAGGGTCCATGATGCGGTTGCGGCCGCGGTCGCGGAGGGATATGCTTCTGCGCGTATGGTTGTAGCCCGCTCCCCCCGCTCGCGCGCGCTCCCCCTCGCCATCGCGGCCGTTCTTGCCCTTGCCGTGGCGCAGGCGGGCGTCGCCGGCGGGCCGTCCGAGGAGACCTCCGCGGCCGTCGCGGTTCCGCTGCTCTCCGACGGGCTCACGGTCGGCACCACGCTCTACGGCAGCGCCGACCTCGCCGGGCTTTCGCAACCCGGGCAGGCACGGATCGACGAGGCCGTGGAGGCCGGGCTCGGCGGGTTCACCTACTACGTCGACTGGGTCGAGCTCGAGCCGGAGCCCGGCCGCTACACAACCGGGGAGCTCCAGGCGACCCTCGCCGGACTCACCGAGCGCGGCCTTGCGCCTTTCGTGAACATCACCGTGGGCGATATCGGTGACTACAACCTGCCGCCCGGACTCACCGACGGGGCGGGCGGCCTCGCGCGGGGGGTGTCGCTCGGCGATCGCACGGTGACAGAGCGCTTCGGCGGGCTTCTCCAGCGTGTGGCGCCTATCGTGGCGGCTCACGGCGGGTTCTTCCTCGGGGTGGGAAACGAGGTCGACGACCGTCTCGACGGGGAGTTTCGCGCCGAGCTCGACGACTACGTGCGGTTCGTCGAGGAGGCCAGGCGGAACGTGCATGCTGTGGAGCCGGACCTCGCCGTCGGCGTAACGCTCACCGCCGACGCGGTGCGCTCACGCTCGCGCACCTTTCGGCGCATGCGGGAGGCAGGCGACGTGGTGGCCGTGAACTACGCCCCGATTCGGTCCGACCTGCGTGTCCTGCCGGTGGATGACATCGTCGCCGACTTCCGCGATGTTCTCGATACCTACGACGAGGGATCCATTCTCATCCAGGAGCTCAGCTGCCCGAGCGCCATATCGATGGGCGCCTCGGAGGCCTGGCAGGCGGAGTGCTTCGAGCGGCTGTTCGAAGAGATCGCCGCGACGCCGGCGGTCCGCTTCGCCTCGATCTTCACCTTCGAGGACTTCGACGAGCGGA
>JAAAOH010000335.1 GCA_009908925.1 Spirochaetota bacterium
CCTTACCTTCCGCGAAGAGCCTGCCCGCTGAGGTCCGCGTCGACACGGTCCGGGAACTCGGGTTAGACTCCGCGCATGCTACGCGAACACACAGGAGACAGCCCGTGAAGGTTGTCAACAAATCCAGAGCCCGGGCGGAGGCCCAGGCAGCGGCGATCCTGCGGGAACGCATAGCCGAGTGCGCGGACCGCGCCGGGCGTGCCACCATGGGAGTGCCTGGAGGCCGATCGGTTGCGGGAGTACTCGAAACGCTGGCCGGATCCGATGCGCCCTTTGATGCAGTCGACCTCTTCTTCGTCGACGAACGCTGCGTGCCCCTCGAAAGCGAAGAGAGCAACTTCCGCGTCGTGCGCGACGCCCTCCTCGACCCGCCGGCCGGGCGCAAGGCGGCGCCGCCGTCCGATCGCATTCATCCCTTCATCTGCGCGGAGGATGAAGCGGATCTGGGCGTCGGTGCATACGAGGAGGAGTTTCGCCGCGCGGCGACTCACCTCGATATCGCGCTTCTCGGCGTCGGCGAAGACGGGCATATCGCATCCCTTTTTCCCGGGAGCCCGGTGCTCACCGAGAGCTCGCGGCTCTTCGTCCCCATCGACGAGGCACCGAAGCCGCCGCCGCGGCGCATGAGCGCCTCGCCTGCCCTTCTGACGGCGCCCGAGACGATGGTAGTACTGCTGTTTTTCGGAGAGGGGAAAAGGAACGCGCTGAAGGCGTTCGTATCGAAAGAAGGGAGCCCAACGGAGTGCCCGGCACGCCTTGTGAAAGACATGCCGGACCTCTGGGTTTTCACCGATATCGGGACCTGAGCGGCCGCGGCCCCCGGGGAGCGCGGCGGGCGCCTGCGGGAGCGCTGCCGGCGCCGCCACGTCCGCGACCGGAACCCCGGGGAGCGCTGTCAGGCCCCGGGAAGCGCGCCCCCCTACGCAATCGTCACGTCGGAGTCGAGATAGACGTCCTGAATGGCGTTGAGCAACCCGACGCCGTCTTTCATCGGACGCTGGAATGCCTTGCGACCGGAGATCAGTCCCATGCCGCCGGCGCGCTTGTTGATCACTGCCGTTCGCACGGCGGTCTTCAGATCGTCTTTTCCCTTCGATGCGCCGCCTGAGTTGATGAGGCCGGCACGGCCCATGTAGTTGTTCATGACCTGATAGCGGGTCATGTCGATGGGATGATCGCTCGCGAGCTCGGTGTAGATGCGCTCGTCGCTCTTCCCGTAACTCGAATCGCCCATATTGAGCGCCTTGTAGCCGCGGTTCACATCCGGCATCTTCTGCTTGATGATGTCGGCCTCAATGGTCACGCCGAGATGATTGGCCTGGGAGGTGAGGTCGGCGGAGGTGTGATAGTCGGCATCCTTCGTCTTGAATGCGTCGTTTCGCATGTAGCACCACAGGATAGTGGCCATGCCGAGCTCGTGGGCCCGATGAAATGCCTCGGAGATCTCCACGATCTGGCGCGCCGACTCCTCGGAACCGAAGTAGATGGTCGCGCCGATTGCCGCCGCGCCCATGTCGAAGGCCATGTCGACATTGCCGAAGAGAATCTGATCGAAGGTATTGGGATAGGTCAAGAGCTCGTTGTGATTGATCTTCGCAACGAAGGGGATCTTGTGCGCGTACTTGCGGGCCACCGCGCCGAGAACGCCGACGGTCGACGCACATGCATTACAGCCGCCCTCGAGGGCGAGCTTCACGATGTTCTCGGGGTCGAAGTAGATTGGATTCGGAGCAAAACTCGCCCCCGCGGAGTGCTCGACGCCCTGATCCACCGGCAGGATCGACAGATAGCCACTGCCCCCGAGGCGACCATGATCGAAAATGAGCTGCATATTGCGCAGCACGGCGGGGCTGCGGTCCGATCCCACCCATACGCGGTCAACGAAATCCGGCCCCGGCAGGTAGAGATCATCCTTTGGGAACCTGGGCTTGTATTTGAGGAGATCGTCCGCCTCGGCTCCAAGGGCTTGTGTTATCGTTTCATTCATAATCTTTTCTCCTTGCACACGTTCAGGATATGCTTCTTTTTCTGAGTATAGCAGAGAGCGCCGAGAGGTTCCAAGGCGCCTCGGGCGGTGCTCTCGCGGGGGCGGATCGGGCGCCCGCCCCGCCGGGTTGACGTGGTACCCCGGGCGCCGTAGCTTATACCCGACGCCCCGGTGGCGAGGGAGATACGTCCATGGATATCCAATACATTGACGGACAGAGACTCAGACGGGCACTCATAGCCGGTGGTCGCCGGCTACTCCAGTACACCGATCAGCTGAACAGGATCAACGTATTTCCGGTCGCCGACAGCGACACCGGGACGAACATGGCCGGTACGATCGCCGCGGTCATCCAGGGCCTCTCGCATACGAACGACCGCTCGGTCGCCGTTACGACGCGGGTTGCCGCCGATGCGGCTCTGATGGGCGCGCGTGGAAACTCCGGCGCCATCCTGGCACAGTTCTTTCATGGCCTCGCCGAGGAGTTTCACGACACGGTGACCGTCTCCTCCCACGCGTTCGCCCGCGGCGTCAGGAATGCGGTCGCCTACGCATACCAGGCCCTCTCGAGCCCCAAAGAGGGCACCATTCTCACCGTCATAAAGAGCTGGGGGCAGAGCTTCTTCGAGAGCTCGTCGAAGACGCAGGACTTCATCGCCGCCTTCCAGGAGTCGTTTCGCGCCGCGAAGGTGGCGCTGGAGCATACAACCGAGAAACTGCCTGCGCTCAAGCGAGCCGGGGTCGTGGACGCCGGCGCCCTCGGTTTCGTGCATATGATCGAGGGCATCCATCTCTTCATGACGAGCGGGCGAATCCGCGAGGCGGAGGAGATCCCCGAGCTCGAGGAGATTCAGGAACCGACGATAACCGCGGCGGATGCCGACATCTCCGCCCGCTACTGCACCGAGTGCCTTGTCGAGGGAGAAAACATCCCGGTGGCGCAGCTGCGCCGCGAGCTCGAGCCGCTCGGCAACTCGCTCATCGTCGCCGGCTCGTCACGGAGAGCCAGGATTCATATCCACACGAACGAACCGGAGCAGGTCTTCGAGCGCGCAGGAAGCTACGGTGAGGTGATCGGCCCCAAGGCCGACGACATGTCCAAGCAGTTCGAGACCGCGCACACCGCCCATGGTGATGTGGCCATCGTGGTGGACTCCGCCTGCGATATTCCGCAGGAGCTCGCCGAGAAGCCCTATATCGCGGTCGTGCCGTTGTCGATCAACTTCGGCATGCAGCGCTACGTCGACAAAATCGGATTGAGCGCGCATCGCTTCTACGAGCTCCTTGCCGAGGAAAACCGGCCCCACCCCACGACGTCGCAGCCAACGGCGTATGAGTTCCGCAAGCAGTACAGCTTTCTCGGCCATTACTATCGGCACCTCATCACGCTCAGTATTTCGGGAGCCCTCAGCGGGACCGTCGACGCCGCGCGCACCGGCATTCCCGCCGAGCTCGGAGAGGGCTCGGTAGAAGTCGTCGACTCAAAGAACCTCTCGGTCGCAACGGGGCTGGTGGTTCGCCGTCTCTCCGAGGCGATCGAGGACGGTGCCGATGCGGCGGAGGTTATCGCCCTTGCGCGCAGGCTCGTCGGAAAGCTGCGGCTTCTCGTGGCCGTGCGAAGCGTCAAATGGATGGTAAGGGGCGGCCGTGTCAGCAAGAGCAAGGGCTTTCTCGCGAAGCTTCTGGGCATCCTGCCGGTGATGACGATCAACAAAGAGGGCCGGGCCGTATCCGAGG
>JAAAOH010000356.1 GCA_009908925.1 Spirochaetota bacterium
CTCGTCGTGGGCGACGAGGACATCGCGCAGGCTCACCGAGTGATAGCGTGCGCAGGCGCCGGCGCTCTCGCCGGAGCGGTTCATGTAGGTTTCCGGCAGCAGGACGAGGAGCTTGCCCGGACCGCGGATCGTCGCGAGCCGTCCCTGGAACTTCTGCTGGAACTGTTCGCCGCGCCGCGCTGCGAAGGCCTCGGCCATCCGCATGGCGATGTTGTGGCGGGTGCGCGCGTAGCGTGATCCGGGGTTTCCGAGGAACACTGCAAGCTCGATCATGGTCTTTGCCCTCCCCTTTCGATTGGACTATACTACGGGGCAACCGCTCCGATCAGGGGGTCTGCCGCGCCATGCGCCGGATCGTTTCGAGCCTCGCGCTCGCATTTCTGCTCGCTCTTCCCGTCATTGCCCAGGACACCGACGACACCGCCTCCGACCCCGGGCCGACCCTCTCCGGCCCGCTCACCGTGGTCACCGTGAATGCATGGAGCGGCCTCGAGGCGGGCGGCTTCTTTGCCCGCGGATCCTATGAGGAGTCGGCGGCGCGGGAGTTCCGCCTCGGGCTCCTCGCCGACAGGATCACGGCGCTCGAGCCGGATATCGTCACCCTCGGTGAGGCAAACCCCGTGGACGGCATGGCCGCGAGTTTCTCCGAGGCGCTCGGGATGTCGGCGGTGTCTCACATGGCCGAGGGCGGGGTGCGAATCGGCCCGGTCGGGTTGCCGACGAACCTCCGCGAGGGCGACATTATTCTGGCACCGGATGCGGCGCAGCCGAGCTTCGCTGCCCGCCGGACGCTCGTCGGCGGTTATGTCGGTCGCACTGTGTCGCTTCAGACCGGCGCAACCACGCAGGTCCTCGGCGCCGAGCTGGTGGTCGGCGGTCGCAGCGTCTACGTGTTCCACACCCGGTGGTTCGCGAGCCCGTTCGCCACGCGCGACGACATGGTGGAGCTCATCGAGGCCTATGGCGCCGGTGAGCTCGCCTCACAGGAGCTCATCGATCGCATGGATCGGGCGGTGCAGGGTAAGGAGCGGCGCCTCGAGGAGGCACGGCGCACGGTGGTCACCATAAACGAGGTGGCGGGCGACGCGCCGGTCATCCTCACCGGCACCCTCAACGCACTTCCGGGTTCCGAGGAGATCGCCGCCCTCGAGGAGGCCGGATTCGTCGACGCCTTCGGTGCCGTCGCTGCGACGCCGGCCAGGCGCGCCGGCGCAGCGGCCGCGAGCACGGTTGCCGGCGCAACCTGGGATCCGGGACGAAACACCCACATTACCCGACACGGGCTCGGGCCGTGGGAGGATGAAACGGCGGCCCGCATCGACTACGTCTTCGTGCGGGGCGCAGGCGTGGAGGTGGAGGAGGCGCAGGTGGTACTCGATGAGTCCACCTACGGCGTGTTTCCATCATCCCACTTCGGCGTGCTCGCCCGCATCACAATACCGCAAGGGGGAACCCCATGAGCGTACGGATTTTCACATCCGAGAGTAACAATCCCTGGTTCAATCTCGCCACAGAGGATTGGATCTTCCGCGATATGGACCCGTCATACCGCATACTGTTTCTCTGGCGAAATGCCGATACGGTCGTCATCGGCCGCCATCAGAACCCGTGGAAGGAATGCAACCTGGAGAAGATGGAGCGCGACGGCGTCTATCTTGCCCGCAGGCAGTCGGGCGGTGGTGCGGTCTATCAGGACCTCGGGAATACCAACTTCACCTTCATGACGAGCCTCGATCAATATGATCAGGAGGAGAACTTCCGCATCATCATCGATGCGCTCGCGAAGTTCGGGATCACCGCAGAGCGCTCAGGCAGAAACGATATTCTCGTCGACGGGCGGAAAGTGTCGGGGAGCGCCTTCAAGCGGGCGAAAGACCGCGCCTTCCACCACGGCACCCTGCTGATCGGTGCCGACCTCGGGCGCCTCGTCGATTATCTGAGCCCGGCCAAGAAGAAGCTCGTCTCCAAGGGCATCGAGTCGGTGAAGTCCCGGGTGGCAAACCTCACGGAGTTCAACGACGGGCTCGATCACGACACGCTCACCGCAACCATCATCAAGACCTTCCTCGAGCACTACGGCGAGGAGGCCGAGGTCGAACACCTCACCCGTGACGACCTTGCCGAGATTCCCTCACTTGCCGCTCACTTCGAGGAGCTCAAGGACTGGAACTGGCGCTTCGGCCGGTCGCCCGACTTCTCCCATCACATGAACGAGCGCTTCGACTGGGGAGAGATGGATGTTCACCTCGAGACCAAACGGGGCCGCATCACCGAAGTTGCCGTGTTCTCCGACACGCTTCATCCGGAGATGGTGGAATACCTCGAGCAGCATATGTTAGGTCTTAAGTACGAGAAGGATGACCTTCGCGCATTTTTTGATACGATGAAGACCGACATGCCGGACGTCGCCGAGCTCACCGAAGAGTTCGGCGCCTGGCTCGTCGACCAGATCTGAACACCATGGAGGAACAATGAGCGTACACATCGGAGCAAAAGAGGGAGATATTGCGGAGACGGTGCTCCTGCCCGGCGATCCGCTTCGGGCCAAATTCGCCGCGGAGAACTTTCTCGAGGGCGCGACCTGCTACTCGGAGGTCCGCGGGATGTACGGCTACACGGGAACGTACAACGGCAAGCGCGTCTCCATTCAGGGAACCGGCATGGGCATCCCCTCGGCGCTGATCTACGTGCACGAGCTCATCACCGCATACGGGGCGAAGAAGCTCATCCGCATCGGCTCGGCGGGATCGATTGTACCATCGCTTGGCGTGCGCGACCTCGTTTTTGCGATGGCAGCCTCTACCGACTCCGGCGTGAACACCCGTCGTTTCGGCGGGGCGAACTATGCGCCGACCGCCGACTTCGACCTCTTCCAGCAGGCCGTCGAGGCGGCGCGGAAGAAAGGCGTGAAGTTCACTGCCGGCAACGTGCTGTCGACCGACGAGTTCTACCACGATGCCGCCGACTACTGGAAAATCTGGGCCGAGTACGGCGTGCAGGCCCTCGAGATGGAAAGCGCGGGGCTCTACACCACCGCGGCGAAGTTCGGCTGCCAGGCGCTGACGATGCTCACCATAAGTGACAGCCTCGTCAGCGGCGAAGAGCTTTCCGCCAAGGAGCGCGAGACTTCTTTTCGCGAGATGATCGAGATCGCACTGGAGGTGGCATGATGGAGTACCGCAGGCTCGGTCGCGCAGGATTGCAGGTGAGCGCGCTGTCGTTCGGCTCCTGGGTGACCTTTTCCAATCAACTGCAGGTCGACAACGCCAAGAAGTGCATGTACACCGCCTACGACGCCGGCGTGAACTTCTTCGACAACGCCGAAGCCTACGCCCAGGGGCGCTCCGAGGAGATCATGGGAGAGGTGCTCCGCGACTCCGGCTGGCGGCGTGACTCCTACGTCGTCTCGAGCAAGGTGATGTTCGGGAGCACCGAGGAGCGAAAGCCGAACCAGACCGGCCTCAGCCGGAAGCACGTCTTCGAGGCGGCCCATCAGGCGATGGAGCGGCTCAACGTCGACTACCTCGACCTCTACTTCTGCCATCGTCCCGATGAGAACACCCCCATTGAGGAGACCGTCCGCGCGATGAGCGATCTCATCACCCAGGGGAAGGTGCTCTACTGGGGCACCTCCGAGTGGTCGGCGCAGCAGATCATGGAGGCCTACTC
>JAAAOH010000180.1 GCA_009908925.1 Spirochaetota bacterium
TGGCGAGGCACTCGAGAACATCCCCCGCATCTCACACGACGATGCAAAGACCATCATCAAGGATCGCACGGGAAAGCGTGCCTTCGAGATAAACCCCGAGGGAGAGCGTGAGCTCTGCAACTGGGCTGCCGAGGAGCACGGCGTGGAGGCGGTATTCGTCTACGGCTTTCCGCGCAGAAAGCGACCCTTCTACACCTACCCGGACGGGCAGAAGACCAGGAGCTTTGACCTGCTCTTTCGGGGCCTGGAGATTACCACCGGCGGGAAGCGCATCAACGAGTACGACATGCTCCGCGAGACGCTGCCGAAGTTCAACCTCACCGAGGAAGGCCTGGCCGATTACCTCGAGATCTTCAAGTACGGCTGTCCACCGCATGGCGGCTTTGCCATCGGACTCGAGCGGCTCACCCAGAAGATTCTCGGCCTCGAGAACGTGAAGCAGGCCTCGCTCTTCCCGCGCGACCGCAAGCGTACGCGACCGTGAGTGTGTTCGCCGCCGCCGTCACCCTCTTTCTCGTAATGGATCCCATCGGGAATATCCCGATGTTTCTCTCACTGCTGGGTCAGGTCGACGAGACTCGCAGAAAGCGCGTGATCCTGCGCGAGGTGCTCATCGCCTTCGTCGTCCTCGTGGTCTTTCTCTTTTTCGGGAGATACATCCTCGCGGCTCTGCATATCACCGAGCCTGCTCTCGGCATCGCAGGCGGGGTGGTGCTCTTTCTCATCGCTGTTCGGATGATATTTCCCTGGGGGCGCGATCAGAACGTGGAGAGCCCGACGGGAGAGCCGCTTGTCGTGCCGCTGGCCATTCCCCTTATCGCGGGGCCCTCGGCAATGGCAACCGTGATCCTGTTATCGAACCAGGCTCCGGGCCGCATCTGGATGTGGTTCCTCGCCCTGGCCATTGCTTCGGTGACAGCGCTGGTTGTACTGCTCTCCGCCGAGATTCTCAGGCGCCGACTCGGCTCCCGGTTCCTCGTAGCGATCGAGCGGCTCATGGGGATGATCCTCGCGACGCTTTCGGTGCAGATGCTTCTCACAGGGATTCGCGAGTACGTGCAGTCCTTCGGCTGACGTCAGCGTCAGCCGCCGGCCGATCCGGCTGACGGCCCGACCGCCCGGGTTACCCCGCCCGGCCTACCCCGTTCGCGCCCCGAGCACCCGTTCTACCTCCGTCACGGCCCGGTCGAGTAACTCGTGCTCGCTCGTTGCGCCGATGCGGGCAAACGGCTCGCCGCGCCGGCGAAGCTCGGCCTCCATGCGGTCGAGAAGTGAGTCCTCCCCGGCCGCAATCGGCGTGGCGCCGGCGGCCCGCCCCGTCGCCTCGACGAGAAGGGTGAGGTCGTGGCCGCGGCTGCGGCCGGCGGCCCCGTCACCCGCGCCGTCGGCGCCCCGGCCCTCGCCCCCGCCGCCCGGGCCGACCTCCAGCCCCCGGCTCACCGCAATCCGCAGCGCGTCCGACTCGCAGAAGAGGACCCGCGAGGCCCGCCTTGCAAGGGAGTCCTCCACGGCCTGCTGTGCGGCCTGCACGAGGGAGAGCTCGCCGGGGCCGATCTCGCCCATCGTGCGCTCCCAGAACGCGCCGTAGTCGGAAACGTAGAGGGTGCGGTAGTGGGCGGCGAGGCGCTGCGCGAGCGAAGCTCCGGCATCGCGGCCGGCGGCACCCGCTCCGCCGGCACCCGCGTTGCCGGCGCCCGCGCCGCCCGGTTCCACGACGCTCACCCGCCGCAGGAAGTACGGGCGCACCGGCTCCGGGATGTAGTCCCAGTTGGCGAGGGGATTCTCGCGGATCATGGTCGCCGAGACGGGAAACTGGCGCCGTGCCGGGTCCACGGGCACGAAGCGGGCGCCGAGCTCGGCGGCCAGGGGCGCCCCGTAGTCCTCGGAGGCAAAGACGTAGGTGGGCGCAGCCTCGAGATACGCGCGAACGGTTTCGGCCCAGATCGGAATGGCGGTGGGGCTGTCCTTACTGGCCTCGGGTATCTCTTCAGTGATGTGCACCATGTGCACATCCGGGAAGAGCTCCTGCATCCAGCGGTAGCGCAGCTCGCCCGGGATGGGCTCCGCGCTCAGCGTACACACGAGAACCGTGAGTCGGTCGCACATGTTGCGACCGAAATCCACGAGGTACTGGTGTCCGGCATGCGGGGGCATGAACCGCCCGATAATCACTCCGTGCGTTTCCGGGTCCATGGTTGTATAATCGCGCGGGGAGGCTGTATGGGCAAGAAGCAGGACTATTTCGTGGGCGTGGATCTCGGCGGAACCAAGCTCCTCGCCGTTGTGTTCGACGAGGCCTACGCCCCGCTCGGGCGCGCCAAGGAAAAGGTCGGGAAATCCAGGGACAACGAGGCGGTCCTCGAAAAGATGGTGGAGGTGATCGGCGACGCCCTTGATGATGCCGGGGTGAAGCGGGGGGAGATTTCGGCAATCGGCATCGCCTGTCCCGGGCCGGTTGATTTCGAAAACGGCGTCGTGCTCGAGACCCCGAACCTGGGCCTGGAGAACTTTCCGATCCGAGACCGGCTTTCCGCCGACCTCGATGTCCCGGTGTTCCTCGAAAACGACGTCAACGCGGGAACCTACGGTGAGTATGTCTCCGGCGCCGGCCGCGGATTCCGTCATATCGTCGGGCTCTTCCCCGGCACGGGGCTCGGCGGCGGGCTCATCCTCGACGGGAGGCTCTTTCGGGGCGCGACGGGCGGGGCCGGAGAGATCGGCCACATGATCATTCAGGTCGATGGGAGACGTTGCGGCTGCGGGCAATACGGGTGCCTGGAGGCCATGGCCTCGCGGACCGCTATCGCCAAGGACCTCGTAGCGCTTTCGACCACCGGTAGTGCTCCGGCGGTATACAAAAAGGCGGGCTCCGACTTCGCGGCTATCAAGAGCAGCGTCATCGACAAAGCCTGGCGTGACGGCGAGCCCGCCGTGGTGGATCTCGTCGACCGGGCCGCACGGCACCTCGGCATCGGAATGGCGAACTGCGTGAACGTATTCAACCCCGAGCTCATCATCATCGGAGGCGGCCTTGTTGAAAAGCTGGGCGCTCCGTATATTGAAAAGGCGGAATCCGCCATGCGCGAGCATGCCATGGGGCGCCTTGTCTCCATTGTCCACGTGAAACAGGCGGAGCTCGGTGACGACTCCACCGTCATCGGCGCCGCCGCACTCGCCCGGGAACATCAATCATGAGCACAACCGAACAGATCAGCCAGACCAAGACGAAAACAGTGGCAGTCATAGATATGGGCTCCTCCGCCATCCGCATGGTCATTGCAGAAATCGATGATGCGGGGCACTGGCGCCGCCTCGACCGGGCCGGAAAGCCGGTAGGGCTCGGGCGTGATGTGTTCGTCGACGGCTATCTGTCCGGTGATTCCATGAGGCAGGCGATCAAGATCCTCTCCGGATTTCGGGAGATGCTGGAGGGCTGGCAGATCGCCGGGGACGACGTGCGCGTCATTGCCACGAGCGCCATTCGCGAAGCAAAGAACCGCGATACCTTTCTCGATCGCGTGTACATGCGCACCGGTTTTCGCATCGACATCGTCGAGGGTGTCGAGGAGAACCACCTCACCTACCTCGCTGTGCAGCATGCGGTCGATCACATGCGCCCGCAGTTTTCCCGCTCGAACTCACTCATCATCGAGGTGGGCGGCGGTACC
>JAAAOH010000357.1 GCA_009908925.1 Spirochaetota bacterium
TTCCACCCCGGCAGCGTGCTTCTTTGCCAGACCGTCCTGCCAGGTGCGGAAGTGATCGATCCAGCCGCACACGGAGTACTCGTAGCGGCCCGGCTTTGCGACCCTGAACGCGGCACGGTATCGGTCGTTACCGAGCGCCTCCATTTCGGTCTCCTGCCAGCGCCCGTTCCGGCGGCGATAGCGAAGCACGATACGCACGGCGTCATGGCCGTCGGCAAAAGCGTCGGCCTCGACGGTGACATCATCACCTTCAACGCGCTTGACGGGAACGCTGCCGCAGTCTATCTCGGGGAATACGCGGTCTATGACTACGCGTCGTCTGCCATGGGGGATGAGCATACAAAAAGGGTACTCTCAACTCCGGGACGGTATCAAGAACCGCGCCGGCCGGCGGGCTCCCTGCTGCCAACAGGGTTCTTTGTACCTCAGTCGTCGTGCTGAATACGCACGAGCTGCTGCTCGGCAAGCGCCCGTATATCCTCGGGTACTTCCATCTCGAGCAGATTGTTGAGGGTTTCGGCGGCCTTCTCGCCGTCACCGGAGTTCAGGTAGGAGAAAGACAGGGCATAGAGGGTCAGGTAGTCGTGCGGGTTGATCTCATAGGACTTCTGCAGACACTCCTGACTCTCCTTCTGCAGACCGATCTGGCTGTAGAGTACACTGAGATTTCGCAGCACCGAGGCATTTCCGGGGTCCACATCGCGGGCCTGCTCGAGGTAGCGCCGTGCGGGGTCGTACTCGCTCTCGCGCAGATATGAGCAGCCCATCGCCTCGAGTGCCTCGACATTCTCCGGCTCGAGCTTCAGGCAGAACTCGAGTGCCTTCATCGCCTTGCGGTTCTCGCCGGACTCGGTAAACGCGACCCCGATATCCGCGAGCGCACGTGGATTGTCGGGCTCATCGGCGAGAATGTTCTGAAGCAGTCCGATCGCGGACTCGAAGTCGCCATGCTGTATTCGTACCTCGGCATCCTGAAACACGTCTTCCATACACGAGTAAAATACTGATACATCTGCGCGGGTGCAAGCGACGCGGCGCCCGAATTGTTGACCGGCGGTAGTCATCGGGTATACAACACTGCCTATGATCGCGCTCCTCGTCATCGGCGACGAAATCCTCGCAGGCGATATCCGGGAAGAGAACATCTCCTTCATGATCGATACTCTGAGCCGCGCCGGGCACCGCCTCGGTGAGGTGCGTATCGTGCGCGACGAGGTCGACATGATCGCCGAGTCCTTTCGCGAGCTCTGCATGCGCTACGACTACGTCATCAGTGCCGGCGGCGTGGGCCCGACCCATGACGACGTTACCCTCGAAGGCGCTGCCGCCGCATTCGGCGCCGAGCTCGAGCTCAATACCGACATGGAGACGTTTCTCGCCGACCACTACGGCGGCGAGCTCAGCGCCTCGGCGCGGCGCATGGCGATGCTGCCGGGAGACAGCGAAATCATCATCGGCAGCGGGCATCGGTGGCCCATCATCAAACGGGGCAATGCCTTCATCCTGCCCGGTCTGCCGGTCGCCCTGCGCGACAAGATCGGCCGCGTGGCACAGATGATCCCGGCCGCCGGCGACGGGTGGATGGGCGTGCTCTACGTGAGCTGCGACGAAACGGACCTCGCCGAGTGGCTCTCGGACCTGCAGAGCCGAAGCGGGAGCGTGAAGATCGGCTCCTACCCCGTCATCGAGGACGGCCGCTTTCACACCCGCATCACCATAAAGAGCGACGACCGGGAGGCCGCCGGCGCCGCCTTCGAAGAGGCCCGGTCCTACTTCCGCGGGGCCGGCTGGCTCCTGAGCGACATCGAGCCGGCCCAGCATCTCGAAGCCGAAGCATGAGCGCGCGAACTCTTCTCTGTCTGCACGGCTTCGGCGTACGCGGGTATTTCTGGGAGGTGATCAAGCCTCACCTCGAAGGCGTGTACGAGCGGGTGCTGACCCCGGACCTGCAGATGGACACGATAGAGACCGTTCTCGAGAGTGGTCGCCGCCTCGCGCAGGAGGCCGCAGCGGAGGACGGTGCGCCGGTTGCGATCATCGGACACAGCCTCGGTGGTGTGGTGGCCGCGCTCGCAGCGCGCGATCTCGGCGCCCCGGTTGTCGACCGTGTCGTGCTCGTGGCTCCGCCCTTCGGCGAGGCGGCGGAGCCCCCCGGACCCGTTCTCCGCTTCCTGCTCCGGCACAAGCTGATTCCCGACTTCCTCTCGCGCCCGCAGTTTTTCTCATCCCAGACGCCCGTGCGCATCCAGAAGTCGATGTTCAAACGCGCCGTCGACGAGAGTGCCGAGCTCAAGAGCCTGATCTTCCAGCCGAAACGTTTTCACACCGACCTGTTCGAGGGTCCGCTCCCGGTGCCCACGCTGGTGGTCGCGAGCGAGGCCGACAGGGTCGTGCCGGCGCGGGAGTCGCTCGAGTTCGCCGAACGCATCGGAGCGGCGACCGAGGTGTACGGGGCCGGACGGAATATCGGCCATGATGATTTCACCTCCGCGCCGAACATCGCCGAGGAGCTCGCCCGACGCGTTCGCAGCTTCGCCGAAACCGACGCGTAGCAGTACGTTAAGACTATGCCCGTGCGAAACGCCGAAATCGCCGAAATATTCGAGAAACTGGCCGATCTCCTAGCAATCAAGGGGGAAAATCAGTTCCGCATTCGCGCCTACCGCAACGCCGCGCGCACCATCTCCGGGCTGCAGTCCGGTGTCCGGGAGCTGGTGGAGCGCGGCGAGGAGCTCTCCGACTACCAGGGCATCGGTAAGGCCATCGCGGAGAAAATCGTCGAGATCGTGGAGACCGGCACACTCTCCCAGCTCGAAGAACTAACAAAGGAGCTCCCCGAAGGACTTCTCGACCTGCTGAGGATCCCCGAGCTCGGTCCGCGGCGTGTGAAGGAGCTCTACGAGGAGCTCGAAATAACGAACATCGACGCCCTTGCCTCCGCGCTCGAGGACGGACGGGTGCGGGAGCTCGAGGGCTTCGGTGAGAAGCTCGAGCAGTCCCTGCTCTCGCAGGTGAAGGCGATGCGCGACCGCGAGGAGGAGCACCGGCTTCTCCTGCCCGCTGCCGAGGAAGTCGCCGAAGAGATGGTGGCCTATCTGAAGAAGCATGGTGATGTGAAACGCATCGCGGTGGCCGGAAGCTACCGCCGGCGCAAGCAGACCGTGGGCGATCTCGACATTCTCGTGGTCGCGGGCGAGGGTTCCGCGGGCGGCGGCGGTGCGGCGGCCGGCGGCATCATGGACGTGTTCACCGGCCACGAGGACGTGAGGCGCGTCTCGATGAAGGGCGAGACCCGCTCCTCGGTGGTGCTGCGCTCGGGGGTGCAGATCGATCTGCGCGTCCTCGAGGCGGAGAGCTACGGCTCGGCGCTACAGTACTTCACCGGCTCGAAGGAGCACAATATCGCCGTACGCCGCGTGGCGCAGGAGCAGGGACTGAAGGTCAGCGAGTACGGCATCTTCCGCGGCGACGAGCAGGTAGCGGGCGCCGAGGAGGAGGAGATGTACACGACTCTCGGCCTCGCGTGGGTCCCGCCGGAGCTGCGGGAGGACCGCGGAGAAGTGGAGGCTGCCCGTGCGGGAGCGCTTCCCGAGCTCGTTACCGTGGAGGACATCCGCGGCGATCTTCACTCCCACACCAACGCGAGCGACGGCAGCTTCACCCTCGAGGAGATGGCCGAGGCGGCGCAGGCCCGCGGCTACGAGTATCTGGCGGTGAGCGACCATTCCAAGAGTCTGACCGTCGCCCGCGGGCTCGACGAGGACCGGCTGGCACGGCAGATAGACGACATCGCCGAGCTCAACGAGAGCTTCGATGGCTTTCGGCTGCTCCGCTCGATAGAGGTGGACATCCTCGACGACGGGCGCCTCGATCTCTCCGACGAGATCCTCGCCCGCCTCGACCTCGTCATCTGCTCGATTCATTCGGGCCTCAACAAAACCGAAGAGAAACAGACCGAGCGAATCATCCGGGCCATGGATAATCCCCACTGCAGCATCATCGGCCACCCCACCGGCCGACTTCTCGGCTCACGAGATGCCTACCCGGTCAACATGCAGCGCCTGCTCGAGGCGGCGGCCGAACGGGGGGTCTCCTTCGAGATAAACGCGCAGCCCGAACGTCTCGACCTGCGTGATGAAGATGCACATGCCGCGCGAGAGCTGGGGATCAGGATTTCCATCGCGACCGATGCACACGCCCCCGCAAATCTCGCGTTCATGCGCTACGGAGTGGACCAGGCCCGGCGCGGGTGGCTCCGAACCGCCGATGTTTTGAACACCCGGCCGTGGTCGGAGCTCGGCCCGCTGCTGAAGCGGGGGTGAGACAGCGCGGCCCCGCGGACGCGGACCACAAGAGGAGAACGTATGGCGACGGACACCCCCTACACGAGCCCACCGGTGGACACGAACTTCGAGCCGGCGGGCTCGCTCTCGCCCGAGGCGGCGGCCGGGCAGGCGAAAGAGCTCGCCGAGGCGCTGAACTACCACAACCACCGCTACTACGTGGAGGTGGCCCCGGCGGTCTCGGACGAGGTATACGACGCACTCTTCCGACGGCTTCAGGAGCTCGAGGCCACCTTTCCCGAGCTTCAGAGCGAGACCTCACCGACGCAGCGGGTCGGGGCAGCTCCCGTGGACGAGCTCTCCCGTATCGAGCACCAGGCGCCGATGCTCAGCCTCAACTCGAGCCTCGAGGTATCGGAAGTCTCCGACTTTCACCGCTTCATAGAGCGCAATTCCGACGGGCGGAGCTTCCGGTATGTGGTGGAGCCCAAGCTTGACGGGCTCTCGGTGGAAATCGTCTACCGTGACGGGCGCTTCTCCTACGGAGCCACGAGGGGCGACGGGCGCGTCGGAGAGGATATCTCTCGCAATCTCAAGACGATCCCGGCCATCCCGCTCGAACTCCGGGCCGAGGGCGATCCGCCGGCATTCCTCGCGGTCCGCGGAGAGATCTTCATGCTCAAGAGCGGGTTCCGGGAGCTGAACCGCAGACGCACCGAGCGTGGGGACGAGCCCTTCGCCAATCCGCGAAACGCCGCGGCAGGGACGGTTCGCCAGCTCGACCCGAAGAACACCGCGGGGAAGCCGCTCGACATCTTCTTCTACGACATCCTCGCCTCCGACCGGACGGACTTCGACTCTCACACGCAGGTGCTCGACCTCTTCCCCGACTGGGGCCTCAAGACCAACCCCCTGAACGAAGTCTGCACCTCGGTGGACGAGCTCTCCGCCTATCGCGACCGCCTCGCGGAGTCACGTGAGGAGCTCGACTACGAGATAGACGGGATCGTCATAAAGATCGACTCCTACGAGTTCCGGGAAGACCTCGGCTACCGAAACCGCAGCCCGCGCTGGGCGCTCGCATGGAAGTTTCCACCGCGAAAGGAGACCTCCAGGGTCGAGGACATCGTCGTGCAGGTCGGTCGTACCGGCATACTCACCCCGGTCGCGCTGCTCGACCCGGTGAACATCGGCGGGGCGACGGTGAGCCGCGCGACGCTCCACAACGAGGACGAGGTTCTCCGCAAGGACGTGCGGGTGGGAGACCGCGTGCGGGTGATCCGCGCGGGAGACGTCATTCCGGAGGTCAGCGAGGTGGTCGACCGCGAGGCGAGCGGACGGGGCGAGCCCTTTGCCATGCCCGAGAGCTGTCCGGTATGCGGGACCCCGGTGGAGCGCGAGGGGGCCTACTACTTCTGCCCGGCCGGGCTCTCCTGCCCCGCGCAGCTCACCGGCAGACTCATTCACTTCGTCTCCCGGGAGGCCATGGATATCGAGAACCTCGGCGAGAAGAACATCACCCAACTCGTAAACAGGGGCATCATCCGGACCATCGCCGATCTCTACTACCTCGACGTCGGTGACCTCGAGGCACTCGATGGCTTCGCCGAGAAGTCGGCCCGAAACGTCTACGAGGCCATCCAGGGCTCGAAGACACGGCCGCTCAATCACTTCATCTACGCCCTCGGTATCCGGCATGCGGGTGCGCACGTCGCGGAGGTTCTCGCACGACACTTCGGGAGCATAGAGGCGCTCGAAGACGCCCCGGTCGATGAGCTCTCCACAATATCCGACATCGGGGGGCAGACCGCCGAGAGCATCCACGCCTTTTTTGCGGAGGAGGAGAACCGCCGCATCCTCGCGCGGATGCGGCGGGCCGGCGTGGAGCCGCAACCGCTCGACGAGGGCCCCTCGGCCGGCCCCTTGAGCGGCATGACCTTTGTGCTTACCGGAAGCCTCGAGCACTACACTCGCACCGAAGCGCGGCGGCAGATCGAGGAACGGGGCGGGAAGGTTACGTCCTCGGTCAGCAGCGCCACCGACTACGTGGTAGCCGGCGCGGACCCCGGCAGCAAGCTCGATCAGGCGCGAAAGAAAGGCACGCCGGTGATCACCGAGGAAGAGTTCACGGCCCTTCTCGCCGGGCGGTCCCCGGACGCCGGGCGGTAGTCCAAACAGGGTATAGCGCCCCGTAGGCCGTTTGGCTATAATTCGCTCGAACAGATGACTACACCAGATGAACGACGATCCTCCGGGATACGGGGACTTGATACGGTACTGCGCGGGGGGTTCCTGCCACAGCGTAGCTACCTGGTGACCGGCGCTCCCGGCACCGGGAAAACCATCCTCGGACACCACTTTCTGGATGCAGGGCTCGGGCTCGAAGAGCAGCCGCTTCTCATAACGTTCTCCGAGCCTGCTGCGTCGCTGAAGCGAAACCTCGGGAACCTGGGATTCTCATTCGACCGTATCAACGTACTCGACCTCACACCGCCGGTGGAACTGTTCTCGGATGCGGACCAGAGCTACGATCTGCTCTCCCCGGCTGAGACCGAACGGGAACCCGTGCTGCGGCGCATAGCGGATACGGTGAACGAGCTCAAACCGCATCGCGTCTTCGTAGACGGCCTGAACGGGCTGCGCTACTACGCGGCCGACGAGGGCGACTTCCTGCGCTCGGTGCAGGCGTTTCTTCAGTTCATCACGGCCCGCGGCGCGACGGTTCTCGTAACCGCTGAGCCCACCGTCGGCCGCAGCAGTGAGGACCTGGAGCACCTCGTCGACGGCAGTCTCACCCTCACCTTCACGCAGAATTCGCGGAAAGTATCCGTATCCAAGTTTCGCGGCTCCGGTTTCTCCGGCGGCGAGCACACGTTGCGCATCGGCGATGAAGGCATCTCGGTGTTCCCGACACTCACCGCCCGCAGGGATCTGCCGGAGCGGAGCACCGTGCAGATTCCCTTCTCCATCGAGAGCCTGGACCAGAAACTGCACGGCGGGATAGAGCCGGGTACGGTCACCCTCCTCACCGGCCCCCCGGGGGTTGGGAAGACGACACTCGGTATGCAGTTCATGCGCAGCGCCGCGCTGCTTGGCGAGCGCGTCGTGGTCTACAGCTTCGACGAGGAGCCTGCGCTCATCGAGCAACGCTGCCGGGCGGTCGGACTCGATCTCTCCGACCTGCAGCGCGACGGGCGGCTGCTCATCGAGAAGGTGGAGCCCCTCGAGTATTCGGCCGAAGAGTTCGCCGACTGGGTCAAGCATGCCGTGGAGGAAGGCGGAGCACGCTGCGTCATGGTGGACAGCCTTTCGGGCTACAGCCTCTCGATTGCCGACGAGCGCCCGATCCCCCGACTGCACGCCCTCAGCAAGTACCTGACCTCGGCCGGCGTCTCTCTCATCATCGCCGAGGAAATGTCTGCGATCACCGGCGACTTCCGGCCGACGGAGTCGCGCATCAGCTATCTCTCCGACAACATCATCTTTCTCAGATACATAGAACGATTCAATGAGACGTCGGAAAGTGTCGAGCTGCACAAGATCCTCGGTGTGCTCAAGAAACGCCTGTCCGACTTCGACAAGGGCCTTCATGCCTTCGATATCACGCCCGAAGGGATCCGGGTGGGCGGGAAGCCACTGGGATCACGCAGCCTCCTCGGAGGCCCGCATCCGCTGTCAGAGAAGCCATGACGCGCGTCCTCCTCTGCATGCGAAGCGGGCGTGATCGTGAGCATCTCGCAGGATGGCTCCGTGAGCAGCATGAGGTGGAGACCACCTCCGGGACACTGCGGCCCGACAATGACTTCGATATCTGCATTCTCGACGCGGCCGGACTCCATGCCAACCGCGAGGTCATCGCCGAGCGACGGGAGGCCGAGCGCCCGGTATTTCTGCCCTTTCTCCTCGTTGCACGCCGGCGCCAGGTCATTCGCAACAGGGAGGCCCTGCTCTCCGACGTCGACGACGTGATCTGGGCGCCCGTGGCGCGTACGGAGCTCGATGCGCGGATCGGCGCCCTTCTCCGCATACGCACACTCGCGCGCCTGGTACAGCAGCGCTACATCTCGCTCGCGAACCAGAGCGCCGCCATGGTGCTCGTGGTGCGCTCAGAGCGCATACAGTACGCCAACGAGGCGGCGCGGGCCGCCTTCCCCGGGCTTTCCGACGGCGTTCCGGTGACGGATCTCATAGTGCCGCGATACCGCCATCTGTTCGAGGAGTACATGCGCGGGTTATCCGCGCGCGTGCGCGGGGAGCCCCGCAGCGGTCCGCTGCCGGCGCCCACCCACGTCGAGGTGCAGCTCAACACCGACGGCGAGCGCTGGGTCCACGCCAGTGCGGCCCCCACCTTTGAGGATGACGACCGGGAGTTCCTGGTGATGATGCTCGACGTGACCGAGAGCAAGCTGCGCGAGCGCGAACTCCTGGAGTCGCGGCGCCGCATTCAGTCTCTTGCCGGACAACTGGTATCGGTGGAGCAGCGCGAGAGGGCGCTGCTTGCCGGCGACATCCACGACGGGGTGAACCAGTCGCTTGCAAGCCTCAGGATGCGGCTCGATTTGCTGAACAAAGCGCGCGATGAGCTCAATCTCGATGAGGAGCTCTCAGACATGCGCCGTATCCTCGATGAGGCGATCACCCAGGTGAGGTCTCTCATCGTCGAGCTCGACCCTCCCACAATCCGCGAGTCGGGATTAGCCGCCACCCTGTCGTGGCTGGTGGAGCACTTTCGAAGCGACCACGCACTCGATGTGAGCTACGAGGGATCCTACGAAATCGGCAACATTCCCGAGGATCTGCAGCATGTTGTCTACCGTGCAACGCGTGAGCTTCTGTTCAACGTCCTCAAGCATGCACCAGGCGCGCATGCCTGTGTTACACTCGAGGAGGCGGAATCGCAGATCATCATAACGGTCTCCGATGACGGCCCGGGCTTCAATCCGGGGGCAACTACGGGTGGCAGCGGCTTCGGCCTGTTCAGTCTGAGAGAACGGCTCCGTCCCTTTGACGGGACCGTGGACATTCGCTCGGCGCCGGGAGAGGGCACCGTGATCAGACAACGCGTCGCACGCCCTCGTAAGGAGATAGAAGACCATGAAGAAACGCATCCTGCTCGCTGACGACCATACGGTAGTACGTGACGGGCTCAAAGCCATCATGCAGAAACTCGACCCGGACATCGTCGTGGTCAACGAAGCGTCGAACGGCAGAGAAGCCCTCGACATGGCCGAGGAGACCCCGGCGGATCTCTATCTCCTCGACATCTCGATGCCCGTGCTCAATGGCATAGAAACGACCGTTCGCCTGCTCAAGCGCGACCCGTCGGTCAAGGTCATCATCCTCAGCATGTACAAGGACAAAGTTCTCGTGGAGAAGGCCATTCGAAGCGGCGCCCGCGGCTACATACTCAAGGAGAGCGCCACCGAGGAAATCGTGAAAGCAATCGACGAGGTATACGCCGGCAGGTATTACTTCAGCCCCGACGTGTCGGGCTATCTCGTCCACGGCTTCCTCCACCCCAATCAGGAGGGCGACGGCGGAACCGCCGAATCGGACCTCACCGACCGGCAACGGGAAATCCTGAAGCTGATCTGTGACGGTTATACGGAGAAGGAGATCGGCGAGGAGCTCAATATCTCCTACCACACCGTCCACGTGCACAAAAACAACATCATGAAAGCGCTCGACATTCATTCGAAGGCCGAATTGATCAAGTACGCTGTGAAGCATCAGATCATACAGCTGTGACCGGCCCGGCCGGTGCCAGGGCCGATTGCCGCCGCGACTAGCCCATTCAGCGTATTCGTGACAGGCACCTTTCAGTCGTATCCTAGAGTACGAGGAAGGAACGCATGAAACGCACGCTCATAGCACTGCTTCTGATCCTGCCCGTTGCGGCGGTGACCGCCGGCGGACAGTCCGAGTCGGGTCAGACCGCCGGGGAGACGGCGACGCGCAGCGACGAGGAGCTCAAAGAGGCAGTCACGGATCAACTGTTCTGGGACGATCGCGTGGACGCCGCAGAGATAACCGTTTCGGTCGATGAGGGAGCGGTCACCCTCGAAGGAGAGGTCGGCAGCTTCTCCGAGCGCGACGCCGCGGTGGAGACGGCCTGGTCCGTCACCGGTGTCGAGTGGGTAAACGACCGGCTCGAGATCACCGAAACTGCCAGTCAATCACGTGATGTCTTCACACGGGTCAACGTGGAGACCGCGCTCGAACTCAGCGAGGACGTAAACGTCGAGAACATCACGGTACAGACTACGGCCGACGGCACGGTCACGCTCAGCGGCAGTGTCGATTCCTACTGGAAGAAGGTCCGCGCCGAAGAGATAGCTTCCGGCGTCAAAGGGGTATCGGTGGCAATAAACAACATCGAGGTCTCCACCGGAGAGTCGGTGACAGACCAGATGGTACAGGCCGATATTGCAAGCTCCCTCGAGCGCAACGCCGACGTCGAGCGCGGGAATGTAGCGATCGAGGTCGAAGACGGAGAGGTGACACTCTCCGGTACGGTGGACTCCTGGCTTTCCTACACCGAGGCCGAAGAGGCCGCCCGCTATACCGTCGGTGTCGAGGCGGTGACCAACAACCTCCGGATCGAGCCCCCGGCCCGCGCCGAGGCGGACCGCGCGGAAATCCGATCCGACGTGCGCGATCAGCTCGAATGGGACTATCGCGTGGACGAAGACGACGTGAACGTTGCCGTCGACGACGGTGTGGTTACCCTATCGGGCACGGTCGAGAGCTTCTCCGCAAAGGAGGCGGCTGCGGCCGATGCGTGGAGCGTTACAGGCGTCGTCGAGGTGGTCAACAACGTAGAGGTTGATGCAGAGGCACCGGGCAGCGACGCCGGAAATATCTCGCGCAGCGTCGAGAACGTTCTGGAGTGGAACTCAGAGATAGACGCAACCGACATCCGGATTACCACGATCGGTGGTATCGTTACGATCGAGGGTACCGTCGAGTCGTACTGGAAGAAGGTGCGCGCCGAAGACCTGGCCTCCGGTGTGAGCGGCGTCGTGGACGTGCAGAACCGGCTGGCGGTCGTCCCCACCGATGACCTCGTCGACGAACGGATTGCCGAAGACATCGTCAACGCCATAGAGCGAAAGAGCTTCGTCGACATGGAGAACATCACCGTGCGCGTGGAGGACGGCGTCGTGGGCCTCAGCGGTGAGGTAGGCAGTCGCACCGAGCACGAGGCGGTCTACGAGTCGGGACTCTACACCGACGGTGTGGTCGCTGTGAACGATGAGAACCTGACAATCGAGAATTATTGAGGAGAACTGCATGCCCTTCATTGACAGACAGGACATAGAAACACTCGCGCTTGCGGGCGGCGGAACCCATGTGTCGCTCTACATGCCGACGGTGAAGGCGGGGAAAGAGACCCGGCAGAATCCCACCCGTTTCAAGAACCTCGTGAAGCGGGCCAGGGAGGAGTTTGCGAGCCTGGGAACCTCCGGGGACACCGTGGAGAGCCTCCTGAAACCGGTGGAGGACTACGCAGTCGACCCGGAGGTCTGGAAAACCCAGGACCGGGCGCTGGCGATCTTCGTATCTCCGCAGGTGTTCCGCGTCGTCAACGTGCCCTTCGAGGTCGAAGAACAGGTGATCGCCGGGCCGCGGTTCCACCTCAAGCCGATTCTGCGGCTGCTGCTCGCCGATACGGACTTCTACGCGCTGAAGGTCGGCCTGGGCGGAAGCCGCCTCTATCACGGCAACCGCTACGCGGTTCATCCTGTCGCTGTCCCCGGAATGCCGGACGGCATGGAGGACGCCCTGAGATACGACGACTTCGACACGCCGCACAAGACCGGCCAGCGGATGCCGGCCCAACACGGGGCACAGACCACGGCCATACACGCCCATGCCACCGCCGAGGAGAAGCTGAACCGGGATATCGACCGCTACCTCAGGCGTCTCGAGCGCTCGGTCTCGGAGTACCTCAACGGCTCTCATGCGCCGCTGGTTCTGGCCGGCACCGAATACGTGCTGCCGGTATACCGCACGCACAACCGCTACCGTGCCCTCGATGATGACGCCCTGCGGGAGGCGGTCTGGCAGCGCATCGAGCCCCGGTTCCGGGAACGGCGGCGGCAGGCAGCCGAGCAGTTCAACAGCTTCCACGGCCATGGCCGCACCGGCGTGGAAGTGCACGGAGAGAAGCAGCCCGGCGATGTGGATCTTGTCGACGTCGTCACGGTAGAGTCCTTCATGCAGGATGCCGACGTCCACCTCGACCCGGAGGAGGCACTCACCACGACGCTGCCCGTGGCAGCGATCCTGCGCTACTGAGGACACCTATGCAGACCCTGGCAGACTTCTATCAGCTCATGGAGAAGACCACTACCCTGAGACGCATGCTCGTCGGCTTCTACTTCGCCGGATCGGTGAAGCTCGAAGAGGTCTCCGGCCTGCGAAACGCCTGCGAAGCCCTCGAGGAAACGAAAACCGAGGAGGGGCACCATGAGTTCCTCGTGAAGCCGGACGGTCGAAAGACGCAGATCGAGCTCGACTACGAAATCGACGAGCTCGAGAAGGACCTGTTCTTCTTCGAGCACGGCGAGGACGCACTGTACCGCTACGTTGCCGACCGTCTGCCGGATCTGCAGGCGCAGATATCGGCAGTGCAGGATCTGCTCCGAGCTGCGCAGGATGCGAGTTTCATCACCGACCGCGACGGTACCGTAAACAACTACTGCGGCCGTTATCGCTCCTCGGTGCAGTCGGCTTACAACGCGATTCTTCTGACCCGGTTCGCACGGTCGCGGGCGACGACGCCGGTCGTGCTCACCTCCGCCCCACTCGAAGACTTCGGCCTCGTCGATCTCACCACGATGCCGGACAAAGCGTTTCTGCTCGCCGGTTCCAAGGGGCGCGAGTTCAGGGACCTGCAGGGACACCGGCACGAGGCCCCGGTCGATGCGGAAAAGGGGCGGCGGCTCGTGGAGCTTAATTCGCGCCTAGCCCGGCTTCTCGAGGAGCCCGAGTTCGAGGAGTTCGGCCTCATCGGGTCGGCGGTGCAGTACAAGCTCGGCGAGACCACCGTTGCACGGCAGGACATGTACGGCAGCGTCGCGAACGAACGCTCGAAAGACTTCCTCGAGCGCATCCGAAACCTCGTCGCCGAGCTCGACCCCGACGGCGAGACCTTCCGCGTAGAGGACACCGGCTATGACATCGAGATCGTCCTGACTCGAGACGAGGGAGACCGGGACTTCAACAAAGGCGACGGGATCGACTTCATCGATGCGCGGATCGGCCTCGGGCTCAACGGGCCGGCGGTGGTCTGTGGAGACACCTCCTCGGACGTATCAATGGTCGAACGCGTCGCCCGCACGAGCACGGACCTGAGAAGCATCTTCGTCACCACTGACGACGAGCTCAAGCGCCGCGTCGAGTGGGCTGCCCCTCAGAGTGTGTTCGTGGACTCACCCGACGTGCTCGTCCTCGCCCTCGGCGCACTGGCAAAGGAGTAGAAACAATGGAGATATGGAAGGGGGCGGTTTTCGAGCTCCATGCCGTCGTAGCGGGCACGCCCGAGCTGCACTTCGAGGCATGGAAGCGCTCTTTCGACGATGTTCTGCAGGAAATCGAAGAGGGTGTAACCTCGCGGGAGTTCGATTATCATCGTGACTATCTCCCCTATGTCTACCGCCGCCAGCGCTATGTGGGCGTGCGAACCTTTCTCGAATCACGTGACATTCACGTGCCGAACGGCCATCCCTCCGATCCCCCCGACAGACGGACCGTCTGCGGTATCGCAAACCGTAAGAACGAGCTCTTCCTCACGCTCCTCTCGGAAAAGGGCGTGCGCCCCGCCGATGACGCGGTGGAGCGCCTCTCGGAGATGCGCGAGAACGGAGTGCGCACGGCACTTGTATCCTCGAGCCGAAACTGCCGCGAAGTCCTCGACGCGGCGGGCCTCCTCGAGCACTTCGACGCCATCATCGACGGAAACGACGTAATGGTGCTCGCCATTCCCGTGCGGCCCGAGCCGGACGGGTTCGAGCTCGCCGCCGAGAACATCGAGGTTCTCCCCAGCGAGAGCATCATCGTGGAGGCCGCGCCGGAAGGGGTCCAGGCCGGCCGCCGGGGCAATTTCGGACTGGTCGTCGGAGTCACGAGCGACGGAAACGAGGACGTTCTCACGCAGAGCGGCGCCGACATGACGGTCTCCGCCATCGGCGAGCTCTCCACTGAAGCGATCCGCCGATGGTTCCACGAGGGTCGCGAGCAGGATGCCTGGATACTGGCGTATCGCGACTTTGCGCCTGAAGAGGAGATGCTGCGAGAGGCGCTGACCACGGTCGGGAACGGCTACATCGGGAGCCGCGGTGCCTACTGCGGGGCGGTGGCGTATGACGACATCCATTACCCGGGAACCTATGTGGCAGGTCTGTGGAATACGCTCGGCACCGATGTGCACGGTCGCACCATCTACAACAACGACTTCGTCAACATCCCGAACTGGCTTCTCATCGAGCTCAAGATCGGAGACGGCGGGTACTGCCGCATCCTCAGCTGCAGCGTGGAGTTCTACGAGCACAGCCTCGACATGCGAAACGCCGTCGTGACGCGCAGGCTGCGCATACGCGATCGCGCGGGGCACCGCACGCGCATCGAGACCCGCAGATTCATCAGCATGGCGGAGCCGCACCTCGCGGCGATCGAGTACAGCATCACCCCGCTGAACTACGATAAGCCGGTGACGCTGAGGTCGTCGCTCGACGGGACGGTCGTGAACTACGGCGTCCCACGATACCGGGACCTCGCGAAGCGCCATCTCGAAGGTGTCTCCGCACGTGACGCCGGGGGGCGGCTCGAGCTCCACACGCGAACGTCGGAGTCGGGAATCGACATTCACATGCACGCCCGTCACTCCGTTTCGAGTGACGGCGCGGAGGTCGCGACGAACTGTGAGGCCGAACGGGGCGAGGCTCACGTATCGGAGATGCTGCGCTTCACCGCCGAGCAGGACCACACCTACACGTTGAGGAAATACGTTTCCATCTACACCTCCCGTGACCGCGACTCCGCTGATCCCGCCGCTGACGCGCGCACCCTTGTGGACGAGCGGGGCCGTGACCACGGAAGCTTCGAGGATGCGCTTCGCAGACACAGCGAACGCTGGCACGACCTGTGGGACCGGGCGGACATCCGGATCGAGCCCGACCGCTTCTCCCAGCGCGTGGTGCGCCTTCACACCTATCACCTGCTTGCAAGCGCCTCACCGAACAGCGTACCCCAGGATGTCGGCTTCACCGCCCGGGGCCTGCACGGCGAGGCCTACCGCGGTCACATTTTCTGGGACGAGCTCTTCGTCGAGCCCTTCTACAACCTGAACTTTCCCGACGTCGCGCGCGGTCACCTCATGTATCGCTACCGCCGCCTCGAGGCCGCACGCCGGCTGGCCCGCTCCAACGGATACGAGGGAGCGATGTTCCCGTGGCAGTCGGCCGACGACGGTGGGGAGGAGTCTCAGGAGCTACACTACAACCCGCGGTCCGGCGGGTGGGATCCGGACCTGAGCAGAAACCAGCGGCATATATCGCTCGCCATTGCATACGATGTATGGAGTTACTACTACGCCACCAACGATCGGGAGTTCATGCAGGAGCAGGGACTCGAGATGCTGCTGGAAATCTGTCGTTTCTGGGTGAGCAAGGCCTACTACGACGAGACGGACCGCCGCTATCACATCGCGGGGGTGATGGGCCCCGACGAGTTTCACGAGAAGTATCCGGACGCCGAGGAAGGCGGCTTTCTGGACAACGCCTACACCAACATCATGACCGCGTGGATCCTGCACAAGACCATCGAGACCTGGGAACATCAGCCGCGCGCCGCACGCGACGCCCTCGCCGATCGCATCGACTTCGACGAACAGCGTGAAATCGAGCGGTGGCGGCAGGTTATCGGCGGTCTGGCCGTGGTCATCGACGATGACGGCGTAATCTCGCAGTTCGCCGGCTACCGGGACCTCGCCGAGCTCGACTGGGACGACTACCGGCGGCGCTACGACAACATCCGCCGCATGGACCGTATCCTCAAGGCGGAGGGCGACTCACCGGATCGATACAAGGTGGCCAAGCAGGCCGACACGCTGATGGCGTTCTATCTGCTCTCGCCGGGGCAGGTGAAGCACATTCTCGAGCTCATGGGCTATGATGTAGAGGACGAGCGCGCGCTCGTCACCCGCAACTACGAGTACTACCTCGCACGCACCAGTCACGGCTCCACGCTGAGCTACATCGTGCATTCGGCGATTTCCCGCTACGTCGAGGGACACAGGAACGACACCTGGGGGTGGTTCGTCCAGGGCCTCCGGAGTGATATCTACGATACCCAGGGCGGAACTACTCGTGAGGCGATCCATTGCGGGGTAATGGCCGGGACGATCGACATCATCGTGGAGAACTTCGCCGGCATCAATCTCTTCCGCGACCATCTGGTCGTGAACCCCGATCTGCCGCGAAGCTGGAACCGCCTCGAGTTCAAGCTCGTGCACAGAGAAAACCTCTTCCACTTCGAGATCGTGCCCGGACGCATTCACGTCCGAAAGGAAGCGATCGGTCCGGATGCGGAGCCGGAGATGTATGTGCAGGTCGGGGAAGCGTCGCATGCGCTCAACGACGAGCCGATCGAGATTTCCTACGACCAGAAGAGCGCGCGGATGCCCGAGTGACCGGCGGCCTCAATGCCGGCGGCCTCGATCGACGCCAACTGCCGGCGTCGCAAACCGGGGAACCCGGCCGCAGCCGGCCGTTATCGCTGCGCCCGGAACAGAAGCCCGAAAATCTTATCGCGCGTCGACTCACGCAGCTTTTCGAACTTTACGTGAAGCACCCGCCCCTGCCGCGAAGTACGCACGACGCGGCCGTGGAGGTTCAACGGGGCCTCGCTATCCGGGTGGAACGTCAGCTCGAGGTCCGTCCCCCGCACGAACTTGGGGCTGGGATTTCGCAGGCTCGCCCCACCGCCGCCGACGTCGATGAATCGCGTGGCGATGGGCTTTCTGTTGGAACCGGTGGGACGCACGTAGACCGGCAGGTCCACGTTCTGCCGGAAGTACTCCCGCCGCTGCATGCGACTCGGCTCCTCGTCGTGAGCGAGGTAGAGGATCGGGCCCTCCCGTCCTTCGACCACCGACTCGAACGCATAAATGCCGGCGTTGGTCTGATAGAGCACGGTGAGCGCAGTCCCATAGGTGAACACCTCGGCCTCTTCGTCATGCTCGACGAGAAATGAGCCCGGCTCCTGCGCGAGGACGCGCGCCTGCACCGGGGCCTCCTCTTTCGCACGCAGGAGGACGGCTGCTCCGACGGGAATCTCCGTCGTAGATGCCGGCGGCTTGGTGGTCTGCTTTCCGGCGAAACCGAGCTTCACGCGCAGGGACGCAACCTGCTGCTCGCTCAGCTCGCCGGCATCGAGGGCGCGCTCGGCGCAGGAGTTGTAGATGCCCTGACTGACGAGGAGCAGGTACTTGCGCTCGGGCGCGTCCAGATGCAGCGCCATCTGCTCGATTGCCGCCTGTTCCGATGGTGTCAGTGAGAACGCCTGCAGATGCTCCTGATACGCCTCTTCGGCTCGCCGCCGACGCGCAGCTGTTTCCCGGCGCGAGCGGATCACGAAGGTCGCGACCAGCGCGCCGATGAAGGCAACTATGAGGAGAATCACCAGCGCGACCTCTCCCGGACTGGCTGCAAAGCCGATGTAGAAGTCCCTGAAGAAATCCATAACTCTAGTATAGGATAATTCTCTCCGGGGTGACCGCACATATTCCAAAGAGTCTATTGTCTAAGTAACTGCGCACAGGCACCATGAAATAGATGTATGTCTAAGTATGTACGATTCGAACAGCTTCGCGCGAAGGCCGAGTCACTGGTGCGGCAACAGGATACGTCTCGGACCGGCGGCGACGACGAGCTGACGACCGAGCTCAGGGTGCGCGACACGGAGCTCACGCTCCAGCGGGAAGCTATAGAGCAAACCGAAAACCGACTCGAGGAGTTGATAGCCGAGCGCACGGCTGAACTCGAGGCCGCAAACCGCTCTCTGAAGGCGGAGAACAAAGTACGCGCCACCATCGAGACGCGGCTCCGGCGCAACCGGGAGCGCCTGCGTTCGCTCGCATCACAGCTCGAGGATGTAGAGGAACGGGAACGCCGCCGCATTGCATCGAATCTTCACGATCTCATCGGGCAAACGCTCGTGAGCGCCGGCATGAAGCTCGGTTTGCTCGCTCACAGCGCTGCGGACGAGAATCAGCGCGCCGAGCTCGAGGAGGTCAGGCGCCTCAACCAGCGTATGCTCGAGGAAACCCGCAACATCATCACCGAGCTCAGTCCGCCGGTGCTCGAGGAGCAGGACATGCGCACGGCGAGCCGCTGGCTGATAGATCATTTCGGGGAGAACCACGGGCTCGACATCACCTTTGAGGACCAACTCGACGATGAGGACCTACCATATCCCGTGCGCCGATTTCTCTTTCGGACCCTTCGGGAGCTCCTGTTCAACGTCGTCAAGCACGCACGGACATCCACTGTGACGGTTCGCATGGAGGCTACAGAGACACACGCCGAGCTCTCGGTTTCGGATGCCGGGATCGGCTTCGACCCCGGCGATCTCGACGGTGGCGAGGGCTTCGGCCTCTTCTCCCTGCGTGAACGCGTGACGGCTCTCGGCGGCACCGTAGATATCGAGTCGGTTCGCGGAGAAGGAACACGTGTGTCCGTCGTCCTTCCGTTCGATACCGCATAGGGCGACGGGACGGACTGGATTCGGGCCCACCCTGTTATTACATTAGGAGGGACGTTATGATATTCTCATTCTCCGACCTCAAAGGAGTGTCTCTTCATGCAACTGATGGCGATATCGGCCATGTGAGAGACGTATATTTTGACGATGAGCGATGGGTCATCCGGTAT
>JAAAOH010000288.1 GCA_009908925.1 Spirochaetota bacterium
CCCCGAATGGCCCACAATTGCAACTTGAGATATACGACCGGTCGCGGCTATAGTGGGGCGGGAGGCAGGCGTTTCATGGACAAGGTCGTACTTACCGCATCGGATCTGGACGGTTACCTGCTCGAGCAGGACAGCGCGCACATCGCGGAAATGGACGGACTATATGCGCAGGCACTGGAATCATCACGGGTGCTCGAGTCCTCGAGCAACGAGAAGCGGATAACTGAGGAGAAACAACGGCTCATCGAGCTCTACGGGGCGATGGGTGAGCGCATGCGCGAGATGACGGCTGCCGATCCGTCGGTGCGGGTCTACTCGTTTGAAACGCCGCGGGAGGTTCACGGCGAAGCCTCCCGGTTAATTGCAAAGCTGCGTGATGTGGGAACCGGCCAGAGCGAGTTCATCTACTACATCCAACGCGCCTACGAACTGCTGTTCAACCTGGCCTTTGCCGGCCCGGGGGTCGAGCGTAAGAATCACCTTTTTGTCAGAACTCCCGTGAATGCGCCGGTGCAGAACTACGCGGTGCACAAGATACCCGATATCGACGAGGAGCTCGAAAATACGGCGATGTGTGTGATGTTGCGCGGCGCGCTACTTCCGTCTGTGATCATGTCGAAGGAGATCCAGGAGTACTCCTCGACCGGCTACGTCACGCCGTTTGCGCTGTTCAGCATAAAGCGGGATGATCGCAAGCAGGAACGGGACATGGAGTATATCCTCGACCTCAACAGGAGCTACTACGACCTCGCCTCCCTGCACGGTAAGGATCTCATCTTCGCCGACCCGATGAACGCAACCGGAGGGAGCCTTGTAACAATCATCAACTATCTGCGGCAGCAGGGCGTCCAGCCCCGGTCAGTCAAGTTCTTCAACGTGATCTCCGCCCTCAAGGGAACCCTCCGTATCACCCGGGCGGTGGAGAATGCGACGGTCTACACGCTGTGGATGGATCCGTCTCTCAACGAATCCGCCTACATTCTGCCGGGTCTCGGCGATGCCGGTGACCGTCTCAACGGCATGGACACCGCCGAGCGCCCGCGTGATATTATTCAGCTCATCGCCGACTATGGAGCCACCATTGCAAACCTCTACCGCGCACAGGTTCACGAAATCGAGTCGACGGTTCTCGGCCGTTGAGTTACTCCTACTCCTCTTTCTGGTCGGCCTGCTCGCGGGCTGTCAGTCCTACGTCCGCCGTGTCGACCTCGCCGAGGAATACTTCAATCTTGCCAACGCCTTCTATGATCTCGAAGAGTATGAACGCGCCGCCGAGTACTACCGCGAGGCGCTTTCCCTCGATCCCGACCTCGCGCCGGCAACCTTCAACCTTGCCCGAGCCTACATCGAGGCGGGCGCCTACTCAGATGCGATTCCCGTGCTCGAGGAGTTGCGCACCAGGGACGAGGCGAACGTTCTCGTCGTCGAGTCGCTTGCCTACGCCTACTCCGAGCAGGACCGGTATGAGGATGCCGCAGGGCTCTATGACGAGGTTCTCTCGGAATCGCCCTATCGTCTCTCGGCGCTCTACAGCGGCGCGCTCGTGCACCTCCGTCTGGAGGACACCGGGCGCGCCCGTGAGCTCCTGGAGCGGGCCTGGGAGGCGCAGCCTGACGACATCGATGTGCTCTTTCAGTACGGCAGAGTGCTTCATCTGGTCGGAGAAGCGGAGACGGCGGTCTCGATGCTCTCGGAGTACGTCGACGGTGCGCCGGCCGGCCAGACCGATCGGTTGCTGAGCGTTGCGCGCATCTACGCCGACGAGCGGTACTTCGCCCGCGCGCTTGCTGTATACGAGCGGATCATAGCCCGTGAGCCGGACAACGCAGGCGCCCTCTTCGGCGAGGCGGAGCTTCAGCTCACCGCAGTCGAGGACGCGCCGGCCGGCGTCGAAAGCCTCACAGCGGCACTCGAGGCGGGCTTTGATGACGAGGAGCGAGCAGCAGAGCTTCTCGAGCAGGAGAATCTGCTCTCGCGCACGCGGGTTACGAGTCTGCTTGTGGAGTATGGTCTCGTCGAGCCGGATGAGAGCGCCGGCCAGGAGGAGGACGGCGATCAGGATGAAGACGCGGCCCGTGATGACGACGGGGCGTTGGACGCCGGCCCGGATGAGGGCGATACGCCCGACGCCGACGAATAGACCGGCGCCGCCCGCGCGAGTTGATGTCCTCAGCGGGACTCATGCCGCCCGCGCGGACTCAGGCCGCGCGGGTGGGCTCATACTCGAGCCGGGGCCGTCTCGAGGTGAAGGTCAGGGGAGATTTGCGGTGAGCTTCTCGTACACCTCGTCGGGGGCCGGGCCGGCATCAACCTCTTTCAGCAGGTTTTTCTTCCGGTAGAAGTCGACGAGCGGCTGAGTCTGCTTGCGGTACACGTCGAGGCGGTTCCGGATGGACTCCTCGCTGTCGTCCCCGCGCTGAATGAGCTCTTCGCCGGTTACGTCGTCCTTCCCGGGCACCTTGGGCGGACTGAACAGAATGTGGTAGGTCCGTCCCGACGGCTTGTGTACGCGGCGCCCGGAGAGCCGTTTCACGATCTCCTCGTCGGGAAGGGTGAAGAGGATGACAGCATCGATGCTCGCGAAGTCTTCGAGAGCCTCTGCCTGGGGAATCGTCCGGGGGAACCCGTCGAGAATGAACCCGTTCGATACATCGCCCTGATTGAGCCGGTCCTTCACCAGCTCCACGGTGAGCTCATCCGGCACGAGATCTCCCGAGTCGAGGATGCTCTTCACCTTCTTTCCGAGGTCGGTGCCGTTGTTGATGTTCTCGCGAAAGATGTCACCGGTTGAGATGTGCGGAATGCCCTTGTCCTGTGCCAGGCGTGATGCCATCGTTCCTTTTCCGGCACCCGGCGGTCCGAGGAAAATTAGATTCATGCCGTCTCCTTTTTTCTCTGTCGCTGCAAGCTAGTATCTTGTAGTGTAGTAACCGCTATTGTGTTGGTCAACGAAGGTAATGAGAGGCAGGAGGAGCAATGGATTTCTGGGAACGATTCAGGATGACGGTCGACAAGGGTGTTGAGTCCTCGCGTGGTGTGCTCGGTAAGGCTCAGGAGCGAGCGCGAGGCCTCGGCGAAAAGGGAGTGCTGCGTTTCGAAATCATGCAGCTCGAGTCCCGGGCCGAGAAGATCACCACGAAGCTCGGCGCACGCACGTTCGAGGTTCTGGTGAAGGAAGAGCAGAACACTGTCTCGAAGAAGACGCCCGGCGTGCGGGAGCTCATCGAAGAGCTGTCGGAGATCGAGACGAGAGTCAAGGAAAAGGAAGAGGCGCTCGAGCGCATCGGGCAGGCGGAATCCTAACTGAAACCGAAAAAACGTGTTGACACTATGGCCCGTAGAAGGCTATATTCACCCTCGCGCTGCGGGGCTCTGAGCCCTTCGGCGCCGAACCACAACCACATCGAAGATGTGAGACACAGCGCGCAAAGCGCTTGACATCGCGGAAAGCGATGTGGTAGGTTGACGGTCCGCTCTCACGGCGGAGGCGAGGAGTCTCCGGGCGAAGAGAGTGGGGCAGGTTCTTTGAAACGAATAGGGAAGGGTCGGAGACACGCTCTGCTTATTGAAAGATAGAGCTTGGTAAG
>JAAAOH010000316.1 GCA_009908925.1 Spirochaetota bacterium
GCCGGTGTGCCTGCGAGGCGTCGGGCGCCTGACGCGCCCGGCAACACCGCACCGGCACTCGGCGTAAGAACCAAGAACAGGAGCGGGGTCGATACGGCCCCGCTCCTTTTTTATTCCGAGCCCTTTGTTCCGCGCACATATCTCTATCGCCGCCTGGAAGGTCGGAGTCGTCGTGTTGAAGGACGCGCCGGTCGCCCGCTATACTTCTAAGGGAGAAGGAGTGATGTATGTCTACTATTGATGCCGCAACAATCGATAAGATCAAAGACCTCGTCCGGAAGGGCATCGAGCCCGACACCGCCCGGACCACCGGCGCCCCCGATGAGTTCTGGCAGCAGCTACGTACAACCGGCACCGAGCTGTGGCTCGACACCGGCGACATCGATGCAGCATCCCAACTGTGGACAGCGGAAATGACCGCTCTCACCACCAACAACACGCTCCTGAATAAGGAGATTCAGAAGGGCATCTATGATGACTTTGTGCGCGAGGCTGCTTCGATCCTCGGCGATCTCGATCGCCGGCAGAAGGTCTCGGAAATCGCCTTCATTCTCAACGCCCGCCACGGCCTCCGTCTCGTGCAGACCTTCGGCGGTGACGTGAGCGTGGAGTTGCACACGGATCTCGCAGACGACCTCGACGGCATCGTGCACTACGGCCGACGCTTCCACGAAATCGAGCCCGAGCATTTCATCGTGAAAGTACCCCTCACCGCCACCGGCCTGCTCGGTGCAAGAAAGCTGCGCGAGGAAGGTGTCCGCATCAACTTCACCCTCGAGTTCTCCGCGCGGCAGAACGCGGTGGTCGCCGCCGCGGCAATGCCCAACTACTGCAATGTGTTTCTGGGTCGACTCAATGCCTATGTGAAGGACAACGGCCTCGGCACAGGGGTGAATGTCGGCGAGAAAGCCACCATTGCCTCCCAGAACGTCGTACGGGAGCTCACAGCCGCTCGCTCGGTCCCCACAAAACAGATTGCAGCAAGCCTCAGAAGCGGCGATCAGGTGGCGAAGCTCGCAGGAGTCGATGTCTTCACCATGCCGACGAAGGTTGCGCAGGAGGCGCACGAAACCCTCCAGCCGGACTTCGCCTCTCAGGTCGCTACGAACTATGAGGTGGAGCTCAATCCCGACGTCACTGAGTCGGAGGTTCACATCGAGAAGCTATGGGATGTGGACGAGACGGTTCGTGCCTTCGCACAAAGCCTCGACGAGAACACACCACAGAGCGGTGAGGAGCTTGCCGCACGTGCCCGGGAAATGGGGCTCGGCGATATGTTTCCACAGTTGAGCAGCACCGACCTCGAAGAGATTGCGGCGGACGGAAAGATACCGAGGCACGAGCGCTGGAAGGACAGGATCGAGGCGGGCGAGCTGGCCGTTGACACCCTGTTGAACCTGGCAGGCCTCGCGTCGTTCACGGAGGACCAGAAAGCGCTCGACGACCGGATCGCGGGGCTGATTTAGGTATCAAGAAGCGTGTTGGTGGATTTCTGGTAATTCGTCGCGTCTTCGGGAATTGCGATCGAATATCGTGACATACCGAAGTTGGCGCACCTGAACGGCTCCTACGGGCCTGCCCCATAACGAGTTATCCCGGTGGACACCAACACGGTCCTATATACCAAAGAAGCTAATCAGTTTTGAAGCGCTCAACCTCGTCGTAGATACGCTTGATGTTGCGCGTATTCGTCTGCCCGCTCTCGGAGATGGTGCGCATGGCGGTGTTCACCTGGGAGATATCCGTTCCGATACCGTTCATCGACTCTTTGACGTCCTTTGAGACTTCCGAAACCGTCTCGATGTTCCCGCTGACGCTCTGCGCGCTGGTGTCGATCTCCTGAGAGGCAGACTTCACCTCGTTGGAGAGCTCGTCGATGCTCTGCAGGGATCGAAGAACCTCCGAGCTCGCGACCGCCTGCTCGTTCATCGAGGCGACGATCTCGCTCATCGAATCGACCACCTGCTGAATGTCCTCCACGATGCGCTCGAAAGACTCGCCGGCGGCGCGGTTGCTGTCACCGGCAAAGCTCACCTTCTCCACCTCGGACTTCAGTGTCGAGCTGATGCTCTTGGCATTCTCGGCCGTCTGCTCGGCAAGATTCCGTATTTCCTCGGCGACAACGGCAAATCCCTTCCCGGCCTCGCCGGCGTGCGCCGCCTCGATGGCGGCGTTCATCGACAGGAGATTGGTCTGGCCGGCAATCGTGTTTATGACGTCGATCGCCGAGAGGATCTCGTTGGTGGAGGACTCTATGCTGCCGATCGCCTCCACCGACTCGTGCATCTTCTCGTAGCCCGACTGGGCCATATCGAGGAGAGCCGTTGCGAGCTCCTTGCGGTGGTTGGCGATGCTCACGAGGTTGTTGATGGACGAGTTCATCTCCTCGACGGCGGCCACTGCGTCGGAAACCGAGGAGGCCTGATTGGAGACCGAGCCGGCAAGGGAGGTGATGGAGGCAGATATCTGATTGACGGCGGAGGCGGACTCCTGAATCTCCTCGTCGAGGGTCTCGATGCGCGTCTTCACGCTGAGCACGGAGGCGGAAATCCGCTCGAGGTGGCCTGCCGACTCCTGGGCGCTCGCGTTGAGCCGCTCGCCGCTCTCCATGGTCTCGCGCGTTGCCTGCTTGGTGGCGTCGACCACAACCCGGATACGCTCCACGAAGCCGTTGAACGCATCCGCGATCCGCCCGATCTCGTCGTTCGAGCGCGAATCGAGGCGCGTGGTCAGATCACCCTCGCTTCCGGAGATGGCCTGCAGGTTCGATAGCAGCGCTCTGAGGGGACGCACCAGGCTGAACGCCAGAAAGGCGTATGTCACCACGACCATGGCCGCGACAATTATCACGAGGAGACCGATGATGCGAAGCACATAAGCCTGAATACCGGCGCCAATACCGGAGACATCGAGCTGCACCTGCACACCGCGCTCGGTGTAGGTCATCACCTCGTCCGCTATCTCCTGCTGCACGCCGTCGGTCCGGGGTACCGCCTCGATGTCCAGGAGCTCGAGCTCCGAGAGACGCGAGCGCAACCCCTCCACATACGCCGGGTCGTCGAGGCGATCGCGGTCCACCGCGCGCACGAGGACCTGCCCCTCGAAGCGATAATGATCCACCAGGCGGTCACGCTCTCCGAAGGCGGAAAACAGCAGGATGACGGCCTCCACGAACAGAAGAGAGGCGACGAGAATTGCGATGATCTTCACACTGATCCGTTTGTGTGCCCTGCCCGTCGACTGCGCTCCGCCCATGGTTACCCCTTCTTCCTTATCTCAAATGTCGGTTCACGTGCGTCACTGCTGAAGCTCACCAAGATAGAGGTCGAGCTTCTCGACCTGCCGCGCGAGCTCCTGCTCCTTCTCGCGCTCTTTCTCGACGACGGCCTCGCCGGCGTTCTGCAGGAAGCCGGGATTGTCGAGCTTGCGCCGCGTGGACTCCAGCTGTTTTGCCGCCTTCTGGCGGTTCTTCTCGAGCCGCGCCATCTGAGCGGAGACGTCTATGACGTCCCGCACATACACGTATACCTCGAAGCCCACGCCCACGAGC
>JAAAOH010000198.1 GCA_009908925.1 Spirochaetota bacterium
GCACGTGGAGATGCTCATCGACCAGATGTTCATGTTTCGGCCCATCCCCGAGCTGGCTCGCTACGAGACGCCGCTCAAAGGGCTCTTTCTGTCCAACGGCGGGATGCATCCCGGCGGCGGCATATTCGGTGCCCCGGGACGCAACGCCGCCCGGGTCGTACGTCGCAGCCTCGAGCGACGGCTGTTTGGCGGAAACCGGATGTAGCGCTGCACTCCTAACGAAAGTTTAACGGTGACGGTGCACCACGGAGATACCATGACTGCCGACGAGATGTGCGAGAAGAACCTGAGCGAGCTCTATGAGCGTACCCCCAAGACGCGGCTGAAGAGCGGTGATCGTTACGTCATCGTCAGCGACCTCCACATGGGAGA
Source organism: Spirochaetota bacterium (assembly GCA_009908925.1). GTDB lineage: Bacteria > Spirochaetota > Spirochaetia > DSM-27196 > PWMO01 > JAAAOH01. The sequence continues at coordinate 373 of JAAAOH010000198.1, forward strand.
CGGTGGACGGTCGGACGGTTTCAGGCGAAACGCCGAGCTCTTCTCCACGGTGATGCGCGAGCATTATCTCGGCGGAGGCTTCCAGCTCGTGCTCAACGGCGACATCGAGGAGCTGCAGCGCTATAGCCTCGATGCGATCCGCCGCCGGTGGGAGCACGTCTACGATCTGTTCTCCCGCTTTCAGGAGCAGACCGGGCTCCATCGCCTCGTGGGGAATCATGATATCGAACTTGCGATGGACACTCCCGAGGACTTCGATCTCGAGGAGGCCCTGCGGCTCGACTATCGCGACAACGACATCTTCATCTTCCACGGTCACCAGACGTCTCCTCGTATCCTGCGCTACGGTCGTCTCATTGGTTTCGTACTTCGCTACATCGCCACGCCGCTTCGCCTCTACAGCCGCGGCGTTTCGCAGAAACGAGAGAAGCAGTTTCGCACCGAGCGCCGGGTGTACGCCTTTGCGGCCGCTCGCAAAATTCTCGCGGTCATCGGCCATACCCATCGCCCGCTGTTCGAGTCGATGTCGAAGTCGGACTCGCTCAGGTTCGAGATCGAGCGCCTCATACGCAAGTATCCCAAATCCGGGGATAAGAAACGCCGACGGATCGAGGCGGCTATCGAGTCCTACAAGGACGAGCTGTTGAAGTTACAGGAGCACAGTGGCCACGAGAGTGACCGCGAGAGTCTCTACAATGAGAGTCTCGTCGTTCCCACGTTGTTCAATTCCGGTTGCGTAGTCGGAAAGCGCGGCATGACCGTGCTCGAGATAGACGGTGCCGGGCAGATCTCCCTCGCGCACTGGTTCGACCGCCGCCGCAGTCAGAAGTATCTGAAGTACAGCTCCTACAACGCCACCCGGCTCGGCGACACCGACTACTTCCGCGTAGAGATCCAGTCCGATACGCTCGACTACGTGCTGACCCGGGTGAAACTCCTCGCCTGAGAGTTGGCCGCCGAAGCCGCGGTCGCAGGCGGTCCCGAAAGCCGCGTGGCAGCCCCGGCGGGGCCGGGCGGGGCCCGGCGGCCCCGCGGCCCGCTCACTCCAAAACGGTAATCTCCACCCGGCGGTTTTGTGCCCGTCCCGCCTCGGTGTCGTTCGGTGCCACCGGCTCGGTGCCGCCGCGTCCCTCGAAGATGAGCCGGTCGGCCTCGATCCCGCGGCGGGTGAGCTCGTCGACCACGGTCCGGGCACGGCGCACCGAGAGCTCCTGCTGAGCCTCCGGCAACCCGATGTCTGCGGTGTGGCCGACCACGAGGAAACTGCGGTCGGGTACCGCGGCAAGGGTCTCGGCCAGAGCGTCGAGGCGGCCCCGCTCCTCGGGAAGGATGGTTGCCTCGTTGGCCACGAAGCGGATGTCGCGAAGCGAGAGGCGCACTCCCTCATCATCCTCGGTCACCTCGATGTCTTCGACCTCGCTTTCCTCGAGACGCCGCTCGATCTGCGCCGCCAGCCCGGGTCGGTCGAGCGCGACGGGTGTGCTGTAGAAGGTGAGGGCGAAGCCCCTGAAGCCGATGCTGCGGCCATCGCTGTAGCGATACTGCTCCTCGATCTGGTCGCGGATGAGGACCGGCGTAAGCGTGTCCGCGTCGATGAGGATGGTGGAGATGTGGGACCCCGAGACCTGCGCGAGCTCGGGGTCGCCGGCGGGGTCGTCGCCCCGGCGGTAGCGCGTTGCGTACTGCGCGGTGATGCGGTGAACCTCGCGCCCCTGATACTCCTCGCGCCCGTCGTATCGGTAGGCGGCGAGGATGCCGATACGCGTGTACTCGCCCGTCCAGTTCGGATCGACCACCAGCTCTCCCGGCGCTTCCCAGGTCTCGCCAATCTCCACCGAGGTGGTGGGAATCCGGGGAAAGCCGCGGCGCAGGGGGAAGGGCTGATCATCGGGTACCCGGATCGAGCCGTCGGCGAGCATCTCGAGGCTCACCGGCACCGAGCGGTTCACGCGCCGTGCGACGTTCCGTGCGTCGCGGCGTGTCTGCTCGAAGACGTAGAACTCGCCGGTGTAGGGGATGCCGCCGGCCGCGCCGCCGGTGTTACTCCCGCCGGCGGCGCCGGCCGTTGTCCGCCGGAGCGTACCACGCACTTCGCGATAGACATGGCCCTGATAGCGTCCGTCCTGATGGCGGCTGAGGTTGTAACGGGTGAGGGTCGTGTAGCGCTCCCCGGGCGAGACCGCGGAGGTGATAAGGGTCTCGCGCTCCTGGGCGGTTACGCCCACGGCGAGGCAGAGGAGCACAAAGGTGATGACGAACCGCAGTGCAGCCGGGCGTCCCCGCGGCCCGGAAGGCGCCGGAACACGCGAAACCGAAGCCGCAGTGTTCCACGCCGGGGCGTCAGCCGTACCCTGCGAAGCCGAAGCCGCCGCGCCCGGGGCGGCCCTGCGCGCGGCTCGGCTCCGGCTATGCATCCGAGGCATCGCCTGTCCTCCTCCGTGCCGAAATCATGCGGTAGAGTAGCCGGCGCGGGAGGTTTCGGGCCACGAGGGCCAGAATACGGTTTGCCGCGCCAGGCACGCAGATCACCCGTTGTGCCCGAGTGCGGTGTAGCCGGCCCCGGTTCCGGCCGCGGCCCCGGAAGCCGCGCTCAATCTCAGTGAGGGAGATGCGCACGACGTCGTCGGGGGCCATCCAGCGGATGAGCCCGCGGTTTCGCCGGTCGAGGTCTCCGTATTGAGGGTCACGGTGGAAGTCTGTCCGGGTGAAGCCCGGAAGCAGCGCCTGACAGCGGATCCCGTAGGGGGCGAGCTCGAGTGCGATGGACTCCGAGAAGCTCACCATCCAGGCCTTTGTGGAGGCATACACCGCACCCCGGGGAAGGGGCAGATAGGATGCAAGAGACGACACGTTGATGATTCTACCACGGCCCCGCGCCTTCATCTGCGGAATGATCGCGTGGGTCAGGCGAAGCGCTGTCTCGATGTGGACGGTCACCATGCCCACCTCGGCGTCGACGTCGTCCCCGTGGAAGGCGCTGCTTCGCCCGAAGCCCGCGTTGTTGACAAGGACGGCGACCGAATCGAGGGCAGCCACCTCCGCCACGAGGGTAAGCATCGCCTCCCTGTCGGTGAGCTCGACGATTCGGTACTCGACCTCGACATCGTGCTCGGCGGCGATGTCTGCACTGAGCCGGGCGAGCCGGTCCTCTCGCCGGCCGGTGAGCAAAAGGTTG
>JAAAOH010000060.1 GCA_009908925.1 Spirochaetota bacterium
AGAGGAACATGTTTCATGGTGCGCTCCTCCATATGAGTTTTTCTATCAACAATATACTCATAGCAGGGCCGCTTGCACAAATCGGATTTCATCACCTATAGTCACGCAAGCCATATGTTTTCCCGCAAGACGCGAAAGGCTCCGCCGGTTGTCGATGAACAACAGATGGAAGCCGTGACGATCCGGCGATTCGGAGATGCCGGGGTCCTGGAGTTTATCAAGATCGACCAGCCCGAGCCTCGTCTTCACGATGTGGTAGTGCGGGTGCGGGCCATCGGCATCAGTCCGCTCGATTGGAAGACACGGGAAGGCGTCGGGCTGTGGAGCGGAGACCGAGCGCTTCCGGGAATCCCGGGCTGGGACGTCTCGGGGACGGTCGTCGCCTGCGGCCGGCGCGTCGGTGAGTTCGAGGTGGGTGACGAGGTCTTCGGGCTCGCCGACTTTCCGACGGGGGGCGCGTGCGCGGAGTTTGTGCGAATCCCCATGGATCAGGTGGTGAAAAAACCGGACTCCGTCGATCACGCCCACGCCGCCGCGGCGCCGGTTGGAGGCCTCGCCGCCTATCAGGCACTCTTCGATCTCGGACGTGTCGGCGAAGGACGGCGCGTGCTCGTGCACGGCGCGGCAGGCGGAGTTGGTCACATTGCCGTGCAACTGGCAAAGGCTGCGGGTGCGGAAGTGGTCGGCACCGCGTCGCAGCGCAACCTGGAGTTCATCCGTTCGCTGGGAGCAGACGAGGCCATCGACTACGCCGCCGCACACTTCGAGCGCGCAACACGGGCGGTGGATGTGGTCGTCGATACCGTCGGCGGCGAGGTCACACAGCGATCCCTCGATGTTCTCGCCAGACACGGGATCGTGATCTCCTTCGACGGCGTGTCCACCCCCGCGGGAATCGGCGCCCACCGCGTTCGCACGCTTCATCTGCGCCCCGACCAGTATCAGCTTCAGCGGATTGCCGGTCACCTCGCCGAGGGCTCGCTGCGCACGAGCATCACCACCGTTCCGGGGCTGCACGGCATCCCTGATGCGCACCGCATAAGCGAAACCGGGCACGTGCGCGGGCGGGTGGTGATTACGCTGTAGGGGGCGACGCAGGGAACGCGGGCGCCGCAGCCGCTAAATGATGCCGAGCTTCCGCCCGCCCTCTTCGGCGACCTCGAGAATCCGGTCGAGGTCCGCATCATCATGGATGGCCATGTAGGAGGTGCGGATGAGGGACCGATTCGGCGGCACAGCCGGGCTTATCACCGGATTCACGTAGACACCCCTCTCGTAGAAGTACTGCCACAACGCGAACGTCTTCTCGTTGTTTCCGATGATGAGCGGTATGACGGCCGTCTCGGATGTGCCCACGTCATAGCCGATGCGGGAGAACCCGTCGAGCATCTTGGTGGCGATCTGCTGCAGGCGCGTGACACGCTCGGGCTCTTCCTCGATGATCTCGAGGGACTTCATGACCGCCGCAATGTTTGCCGGAGGCATGCTCGCGCTGAAGATGAGCGAGCGGGCGAAGTGCTGGATGTAGTCCACGACTTCGTGAGTGCCGGCGACGAAGCCGCCGATGGAGCCGAATGACTTGGAGAAGGTGCACATGACGACCTCGGCGAGGTCGGTGTCGTGGTAATGCTCGAGGGAGCCGCGGCCCGTTTCCCCGACGACGCCGATGGAGTGGGCCTCATCGAGGTAGATCCGCGCGCCGTAGCGGTCGGCAAGCTCACGAAGTGACGGCAGCTTCGCGATATCGCCCTCCATACTGAATACTCCGTCGGTGACGATGAGCTTGGGCTCGTCGGTGGGAATGCCTGCGAGCACCTCCTCGAGCTGTTCCATGTTGTTGTGCTTGTAGCGATGCACGCCCACGCGGTGGTTCATCCCCTGAGTGAGGAATATGCCGTCCATGATGGATGCATGGTTTAGCTTATCGGTGATGACGTGTTCGCCGCGGCCGACGAGCGCGGAGATCGCCCCCAGGTTCGTCTGATAGCCGGTGGTGAAACACAGCGCCGACTCTTTTCCGACGAAACCTGCGAGACGCTCTTCGAGCTCTTCGTGGATGTTCAGCGTGCCGTTCATGAACCGCGAGCCGGAGCAGCTCGCGCCGTAGCCGTCAATCGCCGCCTGCGCCGCTTGCCGTACACGAGGATCGAGGGAGAGACCGAGGTAGTTATTGGAGCCTGCCATGATGAGCTCTCGCCCTTCGGCAACGACTCGTCCGCCGCGGTACTCCTCTATCGGCCTGAAGTAGGGGTATATCCCGTGTTCCCGGGCGTCCGCGGCCTCGCGGAAGTCGTAGCACTTCTGGAAAATATCTGCCTGAGTCCCGGTCTGTTCCTGCTTTGCAGTGCTCATGTTGTTCCTCTCTTCATCAAGCGTGCCGTGTTATTAAAGCATACTATGCCGAAGCGCTACTGTGAAACCGTATTACAGTTTCGGTGGTTGTGCAACGAAGCTTCTGTAGCCGGTTCGGGTTATTAGCCGGTAGCGATTCGTCTTACTACATTAGAATGGACGTATACATCCGATTCATAAGCAGAGGTTCCCATGAAGATCATAAGAAAGTTTGCACTTGTTTCCATGATACTCGTGGCCGTGCTTGTTTCCTGCGGGAGCGGCACGGCGGAGACACCGGCAGAGGCTGAGCCGGTCGCCGGCGGGGGGGAGAGCTCGCAGCAGGCGGTGCCCGAGAGCGGCGGTACCGGGTCGGGTGGCGCTCAGAGCGCGCTCGAGAGCGAGTCTGACACGGCCACATCGTCGAGCGATGCGGCTCGTCGGCAGGCGCTGAGTTTCCAGGATGCCTTTCGCGATGTCGCTCGGGAAGTGGCTCCGGAGGTCGTGGAGGTAAATGTCGTCAACGTGGTAGACGTCGAGCAGCAGTCCCCGTTCGACTTTTTCTTCGGCCCCGACGGCGACGATGGGGAAGACGGTGAGGGCCGCCAGTACCGCAGGCAGGGGCTCGGTTCCGGCGTTATCGTTCGGCGAGACGGGCAGACCACCTACGCGGTGACCAACGCCCACGTCGTGTCCGAGGTTGATGAGGTGAGCGTAGTTCTCAACGATGACCGGGAGTTCGACGCGGAAATCGTGGGCACCGACAGGCGACTCGATATTGCACTTCTTTCTTTCGAGGCACCGGGCAACGTTCCGGTTGCCACGTTTGGCAATTCCAACGACCTGCAGGTCGGCGACTGGGTGGTTGCCGTGGGGAATCCACTGGGATTCCAGTCGACAGTCACCGCCGGTATCGTGAGCGCGCTCGGACGATCGGCGCCGCAGCAGGGTCGCGCAGTCTCCAACATTACCGACTTCATCCAGACGGATGCCGCAATCAATCCCGGTAACTCCGGCGGAGCGCTGGCCAATCTCAACGGTGAGATCATCGGCATAAACACCTGGATTGCCTCCCGCTCCGGCGGCAGTGTCGGCATCGGTTTCGCCATCCCGTCGAATAACGTGGAGAAGGCCGTAAATGATTTCATCGAGGAGGGCCAGGTCGTCTACGGGTGGCTCGGTGTCTCCATCGGCGACGCGAACCCGCAACTCTATCCGAACATTCGGGAGGATATGGGACTCGGCGATACCAGCGGCGCTATGGTGTTCAATGTGTACTCCGGCTCGCCCGCCGATAACGACGGCATTCTTCCAGGGGACTTCATAACCTCGGCAAACGGCGAGAACGTAGAGAACGCCAATCAGCTTACGCGCATCGTCGGTAATCTGAGCCCTGGCGAGTCCATCGATTTCGGCCTCGTGCGCTACGGCAGTCCCCGCCGTGTGAACGTCGACATCACCCAACGGCGGCCGGAGAGTGAGCTTCAGCAGCAGCTCAGCCGCGTATGGCCCGGGATGTACGTACTCAACATCACTGATGAGCTTCGCGAGCGCCTTGACATCGGTCGGCGTCGCCGCGGCGTCATCGTGCGCGCTGCAGTGGAGGGGTCGCCGGCTGCGCAGTCGGGGATTCGCCAGGGAGACCTCATCACCGAGGTGAACGGCCGGAGCGTGGAGAGCATGCAGGACTTCTACCGCGAGCTGAATGAGCGAGGTGACCGCGGGGACGACCTGACAATCCTACGCCGGGGTGAGACCGTGGAGCGGCGCATTACCCCGTAGCGGTCGATAGCTGCCTGCGGCCGGCCGCTGCGCACGGCCGGTAGCAGCGCGCGGTCGGTAGCAGCGCGCGGCAATTTGCGACATCATGCCGTCATGACGATTTCAGAAGTCCTCACGGCTGACCGTGTTGTGTTTCTCTCCTCCCGGGAGCGGAATGATGCTGTAGACGAGCTGGTGCGGTCGGTGTGCAATAGCCTTCCCGGGCTCGATCTCGAGTCGATCCGACAGCGGGTATTTGAGCGGGAAGACTCCATAAGCTCACGCATGAGTGAGGGGATCGCGATGCCCCATGCCATCATCGACTCGATGGCCGCTACCGTCGCGGCGGTGGGGTTGAGTCGCGACGGGGTTGCATGGGACACCAACCGCGAAGAACCGGTGCACCTCGTCGTGCTTCTCGTCGGCAGTCGGGATCAGCATCTCGACGTGCTGCGGGAGTTTGCCGCGCGCCTGCGCGACCCCGTGCTCTATGAGCGCCTCATCGGGGCGACCGAGGCCCCGGAAGTCTACGACCTGCTCACCCATCCGGTCAGCCGTCCGAAAGCAGGGGCCGTCTACGAGAATCAGGAGCTCTCTCGCCTGACCTTTGCGCACGGCCTGCATATGGCGCGACAGTTCAACCGTTCCCGGGTAGTCGTCCACGCCGACGCGATTCCCGATGCCGACTACGTCTATGAAATAGCGGCGGGCAGCGGGGCACTGGTGGTCTCCGGAACCCAGAACAAGTTTTCTCCCGCACACGAGAAGGACATGAACATCGTGGAGATCCCCTTCCGGGGGCTCCGCCGTTCGACGCAGGTGCATTTTGCGCTCCTGTTCCTGCTTTCCCAGCGGCACATCGAGCGTGACGACCTGGTGGTCAACGTCTTCGGTCGTCCGGATTCCGGCTTCCTCGATTCCATCAGGCTGACGCACGTCAGGAGCGAGTTCGATCTTCCCATCAGTTTCGAGGAGGATCAGCTCGGGCGGCAGGTGGACCGTCACGTGCTCACCCGCGTACTGCAGCTCGCCGGAGATCTCGCGGTCGAGGGCCGCGAGGGAAAGCCCGTGGGTGCGCTCTTCGTGGTGGGGGACTACGAGCGGGTGCGCGAGCAGAGCCAGCAGCTCATCATAAACCCCTTTGCCGGGATTGCAGAGGAGGACCGTAACATCCTCGACCCCAGTCTCGAGGAGACGATGAAGGAGTTCGCCAAGATCGACGGCGCCTTTCTCATCCGTGGCGACGGGGTCATCATGTCCGCGGGTGCCTTTCTCACCGGCAGGCCGCCGAGCGAGGAGATGCAGTCGGGTCTCGGCGCCCGGCACGCGGCAGCCCTCGCCATTACGGCCCGAACCGGCGCTCTGTCGGTAGTGATATCCGAATCCACCCGCCGCATCAGCGTCTTTCATGCCGGGCGCCGCATCATTCTGACCTGAACCGGCTGACGCGCGGGCGGCCATCGGGTAGGATACGGCACATGGGTACGGACTCCGAAGCCTCGAAGCGCCTTCTCGTGGGCAGCCTCTATACATTTGCCGCATTCGTCACCTGGGGGCTCCTTCCGCTCTACTGGAAGCTCCTCGGCGGTGTCACCGCGCCGATCATCCTCGCACATCGCATCATCTGGTCCTGCATATTCGTGAGTGGTCTGCTTGTCTCAATGGGCCGATTCCACCCGCTCGTCTTTCTTGCAGACCGCCGCCGCCGGCAGGTGGTGCTCGCAACGAGTGTGCTGATCGGGGTGAACTGGTTCGCCTACATCTGGGCCGTGACCACCGAACAACTCGTCGAGGCGAGCATGGGCTATTACATCAACCCGCTCTTCAGTGTGTTTCTCGGGATGGTGGTGCTCAAAGAGCGGCTGACCCGCCTCGAGGCCGTTGCGCTGGTCTTCGCCACGATCGGTGTGGCCAATATCGCGCTGCGTTACGGCCGGATCCCCTGGATTGCGATCCTCCTCACCGTCACCTTCGGGTTCTACGGGCTTCTCAAGAAGCTTGTCTCGGTGGACTCCCTCACCGCGCTCTCCCTCGAGACCGCGATCCTCGGGCCCGTGGCCGCGGGGTTTCTCGTGGCGGCCGCGCTCGTTCCGGGGCTTGCGGATTTCGGCGGGGCGGCGTCGGCCGCAGGCCCGGCCGCGGCGGGGACGGAGGTTGCCACCTCAGCGGGGGCGCCGGCGCTCGCCTTCGGTGGCGGTGGTGCCGGCACCGTGGCGCTCCTGGTCTTCGGCGGGGTGGTCACCGCGATGCCCCTCTACTGGTTCGCACAGGGTGCGCAGCGGATCCCGCTCTCGCAGGTGGGATTCATGCAGTACATCGCGCCGTCGCTCATGCTGCTCATCGGCGTGTTCCTCTTCGGAGAGGCCTTTACGGCGGTGCACGCGGTTAGTTTCGGCTGCATTTGGATCGGCCTCGCCCTGTATTCGATCTCCAGGGCGATGGATTACAACCGTCGGCGCGTTGCAGGTCACGGCGTTTCCGGGTAGGCTCTGGGGCCATGAAACAGACGATCTGCGTCTTCGAAGGCGATGAAACGGGACAGGAACTCCTCTCGGAGGCATTGCGGGTGCTCGCGCCCGAAGTGATTGACGTGCCCCTCGAGCTTCTTACCTTTGATTTGAGCCTGGAGAATCGACGAGCCACGAAGAACGAGGTGGTGTACGAGGCAGGCAGGGCCCTGAGCCGACACCGGTTGGCGCTGAAAGCCGCCACCGTCACCCCGGAGGCCGCTGGTGACGTCGGAAGCCCGAACCGCATACTCCGCGAGGAGATGGAAGCCGACGTAATCCTTCGTACCGGCCGTCGCATCCCCGGGGTCCGCCCCATCGCCGGGGTCTATTCCCCGATCAGCGTGGTTCGCATGGCCCGGGACGATGCCTACGGCGCAGAAGAGTGGCGCGAGGGCGAAGAGGGCGGGCTCGACGAGCAGGCCTTTCGTACCGAGCGGATATCACGTCGCGTGTGCCGCGCCGTTGCCGAGTACGCGTTCCAGCACGCGCACAAGACCGGCGCCAAAGTTTTCGGCGGGCCGAAGTTCACCGTGAGCCCCGTGTACGAGGGCATGTTCAAGGAAGAGCTCGACGCCGCGGCAGCACGACGCCCGGAGGTGACCTACGAGCCGCAGCTCATTGACGCAACCTTCGCCCTGCTTCTTGCCACCTCCGGCGACCCGCTGGTCATCCCATCGCTGAACCGGGACGGGGATCTCCTCTCGGATACGGTGCTTCAGATGTTCGGCTCCCTCGCGGGCTCGGAGTCTCTGGTGCTGTCCATGGCCGAAGACGGAACGGTGGAGAGCGTGATGGCCGAGGCGCCGCACGGCACAGCCCCTGCGCTTCTCGGAAAGAACGTCGCGAACCCGATGGCGATGATTCTCGCGGCTGCGTCGCTGTTGTCGTTTATCGACGGAGACAAAGCCGCACGTGCAAGCCGCGCGATCTACGAGGCCACGCTGGAGGCGGCTCACGACGGCGTGCGGACCGCTGACCTCGGTGGCTCGGCGAAGACCGACGAGTTCACCGCCGAGGTCATCCGCCGCGTGAAGAACAAGCTCGAGGTGTGGTCTACACTCGGCTGAGGCTGTAGTCTCGAGGCGCGGAGGCCGGCTTATCCGTCCCGGCTCCCTGCAGCCGCGTGGCGCCGCCGTCGCCGGATCACTCAGCTGTCAACACAACTTTCCCGGTATTCTTCCTATCGTGGATGAAACGGTGGGCCTCACGCACCTCCTCGAACGGAAAGCTCTGTCCGGCTCTGGGAGCGATGCGCCCCTCGGCGGCGAGCTCGAGGATGCGCTCTCCCACGCTTCGAAGCCGCTCGATGTCATCCCACAGGTGTCCGAGGTTCAACCCCATCACTCCGGCGTTGTCGTTCATGAGCGCGAGCGGCGAGAAGCGGGGCATGCGGAGCAGCACGCCGAGGGCGCGCGGTATTGAGCGGCGCCTGCCCGCTCCGACCACCTTTGAGGCGCCGTAGGCTACGATGCGGCCGAGCGGGGCGAGCATGCGATAGTCCGCCTTCAGCGACGGCCCACCGAGGGGATCGAGGATGAGATGAACCCCGCCGCCGCCGGTCACGCGCGAGACCGCATCAACAACATCCTCCGAGCGGTAATCGATACAATGGTCGACCCCCATCTCCGAAAGGCTTGCATGCTTTGCAGCTGAGGCCGTGCCAATGACGGTGCTCTCGGTAAGCCTCGCAAGTTGCACAGCGGCGAGCCCGACGCCGCCGCCCGCATTCTGGATGAGCACCCGCTCTCCGTCCTGCAGATTGCCGAAGTGATACATTGCGAGGTAGGCGGTGAAGTAATTCACCGGGATGGCCGCTGCATCCGAAAAGCTCATGGTGGAGGGAAGTGGAAACACCTGGATGTCGGGTACGCATACCTGTGTGGCGTACCCGCCGAATCGCGTGAGCGCCACCACGCGCTCCCCTTCCACGCAGCCCTCCACCTGGGGCCCGCAACTGTCGACCACGCCGGCGACCTCGTAGCCCACCACCGCCGGAAGTTTCGGGGCGTCGGCGTACATCCCCATGCGCGCCATGAGATCGGCGAAGTTGATGCCCACGGCCTTCACCGAGATGCGTACCTCACTCGGCCCCGGCTCCGGGGCCGGGGCCTCGGCGATGTCGAGGACGTCTACATCGCCGGGCTTCCGGATCCAGATCTGACGCATGGCTTAGAGATTCTCCTCGAGAAATCCGAGCAGCTGGTTCCAGGCTTCGGTGGGAGTGCCGCCCTGATCGTAATTCTCGCTGCCCACGAATGCGTGGCCGACGCCGTCATATACTGTCACGGTGTTCTCTATGCCCCGGCGGTTCATCGCGCGCTCGAAGCCGCGCACCTCGCTGACCGGAATGTTCCCGTCCTCCGCGCCGAATATGCCGAGCACCGGGCCGGCCTCGTCCATGGCGCCGAGCTGATCGGGGTCTGTGATGGGGCCGCTTCCGTAGAAGGTAACCACTGCGGCGAGCTCGGGGTTGCGGGTGCCCATGTACATCGACTGGGTGCCCCCGAAACAGAACCCCATCGAGGCGACGCGGTCGGCATCGACGAGCTCGTGAGAGCGCAGGAAGTCGAGGGCGGCATCCATGTCGCCGGCTATCTGCTCCCGCGGCGTCGTTCGCACCTGCTGCATCGCGCCCTGCGCGTCCTGCGCGACACTCCCGCGGAAGGCGTCCGGGGCGAGCACGACGTAGCCCTCACTCGCGAGCGCGTCGGCGAGTCGGGCGATGTCCCTGTTGAGTCCCCACCACTCGTGGACCATGATGACGCCGGGGAAGGGCCCGCTGCCCGAGGGTGTGGCCAGATACCCCTGCAGGGTCGTTCCGTCAGGGCCCTCGAAGCTCACATTGCGCTCGGCGGCCGCCATCATACCATCCTGGGCAAACGCCGGTGCCGCTGCAAGTACGACCAGCAGGACCATTCCCGTGATACGCAGAAAGCTGTGTGTTTTGCTCATGTTAACCTCCGACTCAAAGGTCGCCTCTCCAACTCCGGCGGTCAAGTGGAGTTGTCGTCGTGGTCGTTGAGCTCTCCGGCCGCGCGGTAGTATTCACGCTCCAGCGCCTCGCGTCGCGGAATGGAGCCGCGCATCCATTCGAGGAGTATGGTCTGCTTCTCCTCCTCGGTGAGCTGCCACGGCAGGTCGCTGCGGCGAAGGGCGAGCGTGGTGTGATGAAGGATGATCGCCGCCGCCACCGAGATGTTGAAGCTCTCGACGAAGCCGTAGATGGGGATCCGCATATGGACATCTGCCTCTTCGATGGCCGTCTCGCTGAGGCCGTCGAGCTCGTTTCCGAGGAGGAAGGCGAGGGGGCCTTCGCCGAGGTCGAGGTCTTCGAGGCGTACATCGTCTCGATGAGGCGTCGTGGCGACGACGCGGTAGCCCCGTGTTCGCAGGGCGCGAATCGCCTCCGCGGTGTTGTTCTCGCTGCGGTTGTACTTGATGAGGCTCAGCCACTGCGAGCTGCCGAGAGCCACATCCGGGTTGACCCGGTAGGTGTTTCGATTCTCGATGATGTGGACGTCCTGCACGCCGAAGCCGTCGCAGGTGCGAAGTACCGCACTCGCGTTGTGCGGCTGGTAGATGTCCTCGAGAGCCACGGTGATGTAGCGGGTCCGATACTCGAGGGTCTCATGGAAGCGCGCGAAACGCCGTTCGGTGAGGAATCCGGAGAGGTAGGAGAGAAGCCCGTGATCGACCTCCATGATTCCATTGTGCCCGCCGGTGCCACCGCGTGCAACCCACGCGGGCTCGGCTAGGGCTCAGCGCGGGGCAGGCGCGAGCGCGTGGCCGGCTTCGATGCTCAGGTTCGCAGAAACTCGGCCGGCTCAGCTCGGTAGCGGGAGTCGGGATGGACGAATCGAGCGCTGATGCGGCCGCCTTCGACGAGGAACGTAGCAGGCAGTGGGAGCGGCAGCTCGTCCGATCCCGGCGGCTGCGTCCCGGATGACCCCGACGACGGACCTGCGGTCGTCAGGCCGAGAACCCCCGCGAACTCGAGTGGCGCCGCGTAGCGAACTCCGAACTCCTCTGCAGTGCTCCCATTGTCATGGACTACCGGGAACGGCAGGGCAAGATCGGCGCTCGTTCGGCGGGCGGTCTCCGGTGGTTCCGGGGTCAGCGCGATGACAGCCGTGGATGCATCCGAGCGACGGAACTCCGCGGCGAGGGCGAGGAGCGCCGCGCGGCAGAACGGCGAGCGCCTGCTCAGGTACCAGGTCAGCAGGAGTCTCGGCGGTGGTGGCGCCGGGGGCACAGCCTCGTGGGGGACCTCCGGGGCCGCGGTGAACCGCTGTGCCGGCAGAGGTGGCGCCGGGTCCCCGACCGCGGCGGCGGGCGTCTGAAGCCGCGCCTCCGCGGCTGCCGTCGCGGCCCGGTCGTAGGCGATGAGCTCTTCGAGGGGAGCGGTGTCGAGCTGCAGGCAGCGCAGTCTCAGAAGCTCGCGCGCAAGAGGCCCGCGGCCAACCTGGGCGCCGCCGGAGTCGCCGATCGGGTCTCCGTCGCTCACCGTGCGCCGAAGCCGGTTGCGATCGTCCCGATCGTCTTGAACGCGATGAGAACATCGAGCCAGAAGGAGAAGTGTTTTACGTAGTAGAGGTCGTGCTCAAGTTTCTTGCGGGTTTCCTCGTGGTCCGCGGCGTATCCGTGGTTCACCTGTGCCCAGCCGGTAATCCCCGGCCGGACGAGATGGCGGTAGGCATAGTAGGGGATGTCGCGCTCGAACTGCTCTACGAACCCCACTTGCTCGGGACGCGGGCCGATGAGACTCATGTCGCCTACCAGAATGTTCAGGAACTGGGGCAACTCATCGAGTCGGAACTTTCGAATAAAGGCCCCCACACGAGTGACGCGTTTATCGCCGGTGTCGGCGAAACGCGCGCCGTGAGCATCGGCCCCGTGGGTCATGCTGCGGAACTTGAACATGCGAAAGATCCGCCCCCCCTCTCCCACACGGGTCTGGGTGAAGATGACGGGGCCTGCAGAGTCGATACGTATAGCGGCTGCCGTCAACAACATGAGAGGCAGGCTGATCGGCAGGGTGATGAGGACGAAGAGCATGCCCTCGGCGCGCTTGACGATGCGGTACACCGGCGAGAGGCGGAAGGCCTCGATGACGCCCTCGGAGAGATGGACCAGTGACACACGCCCCGTGAGAGATTCGAATACGTCCTCGGCCGGGTATATCTCGATGCCGTGCAGCGTGCAGTGCGAGAAGAAGCGGACCCACTCGCTCTCCCGGCGCTCAGCCATATCGACGATGATGCCGTGGGTGTGGTCGGCGAGGATTTCGGGATCCGGTGTGTCGAGAATGGCCACATCGACCTGGTTGTGCAAGCCGGGTATCTGCAGGATCTCGTGCGTCACACCACCGGGAACGACGTGGAGGCGCAGGTAGGGCTCGGTCACGCGAAGCTGCACCCACGTCCACAGGAGGATGAACGCCGTGCCGAAAAAGCTGAAGATGAAGGTGTTCGAGTAATACACACGCAGGATCGATACGAGGAGGTACAGCGCTCCCGCGAAGACGGCAACCGTGAGCAGTACCAGGCCCATCGCCTCCACTGTGGGAAAACGGATGAGCCGGCGGAGCACCACGCTCATGAGAATGAACGAGCCGACGCTGAGAAGTCCCATCGTCAGCGCGTCCGCGCGAACGAGAAAGTGATAGGTACCGTAGCTTATGTAGGAGGCGAGGGCGGTGGCGAGCGCGGTGCTGACAATGACCCACAGCAGGGAGAGTAACCGTCTTCCCGCCGAGCGCTTGCGGGAACGGACGTATCGTTGAAAAGGGGCCATATTCGCCAAAAGATAGACCGTTCTATGAATCTTTTCAACCGAGCCGCGCAGCCAGCTCCCGCCGGGAATCGTCGCCGCCCTGCGGTTGCCGAGCGGGGGATTGTCGACTACCTTTGACAACGAGAACTATGGAACCACTTGCACTCGGCCCCTTCGTTATTCCCGGGTTCGTCCTTCACGCAGCAACCGCCCTCATCCCCGCATTCGTCGCGGCGTGGCTGTGGACCCGATCCGATGGTGATACGCGAAAGACAACGGTCGATCTTCTGTCGACCGCACTTCTCATCTTCGTACTTCTGTGGAAACTCGGGCCCCTGTTCTCCTCGCCGGGGCTCGTGATGGAAGAGCCCCGCCTCCTGCTCTTCGGCCGCGGCGGTTCCACCGGGGTGATCGTCGGGGCAGTGGGTGCCGTGATTTATCTCGCAGTATCAATTCTGCGTCGCCGGCTCTTCGCCACGCGCCTCCTGACCGGGCTCGGGCTGTTTGCGATCGTGGCGGCGGGTGTCTACGGCGGCGTTGCCATCGGGGTCTCGGCCGCCTCAGCGGAGCGCTCGGCATCCGGTGAGCGGGCCGGTCGTCCCGCGGCGCCCGCATTCAGCCTCGAGCGACTCGACGGCGAGACCTTTGCCCTCGAGGAGGCGCGCGGAGGTCCCGTCGTGCTCAACTTCTGGGCGACCTGGTGCGGGCCCTGTGAGGTGGAGACGCCCGTCAAGAAGCAGCTCGCCACCGAACTCGGCGACCGGGCCCGGTTCATCGGCGTGAACCTGACCACCAGCGAGGGAG
The DNA here is from genome assembly GCA_009908925.1 of Spirochaetota bacterium. Taxonomy (GTDB): domain Bacteria; phylum Spirochaetota; class Spirochaetia; order DSM-27196; family PWMO01; genus JAAAOH01. The sequence goes on from JAAAOH010000060.1 coordinate 13,179, forward strand.
GCGTGGACAGCGTCAGAGACTACGTGGCGGAGTTCGGGATCGACTACCCGATAGTCCTCGACACGCGAGGAGCGGTGCAGCAACTCTACGGCGTGCGGGGGACGCCCACGACCTACATCATCGATGCCGAGGGCCGTGTTGTGCACCGATTCATGGGCGCCATGTCATATCAGGACATGATGCGCCGGCTCAGGCCGCTGCTGGACGCCGAGTAACGCTTCGGACGGCGGCGCCGCAGGGTTCCCGGCCCGGGGTGGCGACCGGCGGGTGCCGGGTGCCGGGTGCCGCCTAATCCAGCGTGAACTCGGGAGTAAGCGACATCTCCAGGTCATCGTCGCCGAGGGACGGTACGTCGGGCTCGGCGTTGGGATCGAAGAGAATGGTCATGAGGGCATCCGAGACGATACGGTCGATGATCTCCCGCCCGCGGTCGGAGAGCGAGGTGAACTGCACGCCCTGGCCGGGCGGCAGGTTGCTCGACGCCATCCGCCGCTCGAGCACGTGGCATTCGCTGGTGAACGAGCTGTCCTGAAAGCAAACGCGCAGGGTAATGTCGGTCCCTGGTGTCGGCATGCCGTCACGCTGCTCAAGGAAGGCGCCGCCGGCACTCAGCGATCGGATCCGGAACTGCGACGCGTCGTCGTCAGCGGTACCCGCGGGCGCACGCGTGCCACCGGAACCCACGCTGTCGCCGGTTCCCGGTGAGCCGCTCGCGAGGATGCTGCCCTTCAACGGCCAGTCATAGCGGTTGTAGCGTCTGCGGTCCCGGGTCGCGAGCTCCGAGAGCCGCGACCTGAGGGTTTCGCTGAGCTCTTCCGAGCCGAGAGAGCCGGAAATGTGGGAGTACTGCCCGTCGATCTCCGCGGGAAGGTCAGAGTCGGTAACGAAGAGCACCGGCAGGATGGGGAAGTGCCTTCGGATCGAGCGAAGCAGCTGCTCGAGATCCGCCGGGAGGTCTTCCGTCTGGATAACTGCGGCCAGCAGATTTCGCCCCGCAACGATTTCGGTAGCAAGCTCGCCGGGCGTGGAGACAACGATCGCCCGATAGGGGTCGGTTGCCGACTCCGCCGTCTCCGTGCGCATCACCCGACTGTAGATCAGTACTGCATCATTATCCATCTGCGAACGCATTTAGTGCCGCCTTGAACTCGGGGTCGTTGGCGAGGTGCTCCTGGAGTTTATTGACAGCCCGGGAGAGGGCCTGCCCGCTGTCGAGCCCCCCTTCCTTGACCTCCGGCGTGGTATAGCTCACCACATTGACGCCGTCGCGACGCGCATCCATCGTGGCATGGGCGACAACGAACACGAGGCCGTAGTCGTTCTCCGGCAGCTCGCGGTGCTCCACCGTAAACGACAGCGTCGCGTCGCTCGCTCCCGCGGCGTCCGCGAAGCTCACGGGTATCTCGCCGGAGACGAGCTCGCGAAGATAGCCTTCCATGCCGGCAAGCCGTCCTCCGTCCCCGGTACGCACCGGCATGAACACCGAGAGCGCCCGGATTTCGAGGGAGGCCGAGGCCTCCGGCACCGTCACATCGAGGCTCCGTGCCCGCTCCGGCGTGCTGAAGGCCGCGAGATCGACCGATGCGGTCACCGGATAGATGCCGGGAGCGAGGCCCCGTGTCGGAAGGCTTGCCGTTGCGGTTCCCGACTCATCGGCGGAGAGGGTGATCGGATCACCTCCGTCCCTCGTGACGGCGACCGAAATCCGCCCGGCTCCGGCCCGGCGCCCCGGTGACTGGGCGTCCACCGCAAAGGAGACCGGCGCACCGGGCAAGGCGGAGACCCGTGCCGTGCGTGGCCTGAGAATCAGCCCGTCTAGGACCGTCTGGATCCGGGTAACGAGCGCGTCGACGGCGTAGCCTTCGACCCCGCCGACGGTGATGCGCGCCTCCCCGCCGTAGGGCGAATCGGCGGCGATGCCGAGGGCACGAAAGAGGGTAGAAAGCTCCTGGGCCACGGTGACATCGGAAGAGCCCACAACCGGGCCGACGAGCGAGCCGAGCCGCTGCTCGAGCTTCGCGATTTCTTCCTGCTGATAGCGGCGGAACTGCTGCCTGGAGAGGCGGAGATAGAACCACTGGCCGATGCTCTCCGAATAGTAGCTGTCGACGACCTCCACGCCCTGCAGCTCTTCCTCGACCATGGCGTTCATGATGGTCGTGCTCGAGTCCGAGCTCCGTCCGCTCGAGTCCTCACGGGTGACCGCACGAAGCTCGCTGCGAATCTCGGTGGAGATTTCCCCGGCGAGTGCCCGCAGAGCGGCAAGGCGCCCACGCTCGAGGAGCTCGGCCCGGTCGTCGCTTTCCGCGAAACCTCCAATGCCGATGTAGTAGTCCTCATCGGAGGGGTAGGTTTCGATCCAGGATGGAACGTCCTCCCCGGCGGGGACCTGCGGGAGCCGCGCCGCTTCGGAGCTCTCCCCGTCGAGGGCGCCGGCGGCCGCAGCCTCTGCCCGGGCGGCAGCCGAGGCGGCAGACTCGCCGCGGTCATCCTCCGGCGCTGTTGCGCAGGAGACGATCAACCCGAAGGCAAGGACCGGAATAAGCAGGGCTAGCGGGAGACGGGCGAGTGCCGGGTATTTCATGACGCATCGACCTCGCCACGAAGTATTGGACCTCCGTCCCCCTTTGTCAACCTCGCGGTGCATGGACGATGCACTTGCCCGACGCCCGGTTTCCCGCGATATTCGATGGAGCATGACAGCCAATGAACTGTATTCGCGACAGCGAAACGCCTGGCTCGAACACCCGCATCCGAACGCGGAATACCGGCTGCGCGCGATCCGCCGCATTCGTGACTGGGTGCGTGCCCACCGCAGCGACATACGTGCAGCACTGACCGCCGACCTCGGAAAGCCGGAGGCCGAGACCGACCTCACCGAAATCCTCGTAGTGCTCACCGAGGCAAAGCACGCGCTGAGGCGGCTCAGGCGATGGATGAAGCCGCGGCGCGCCGGTACGCCGCTTGCACTGTTCGGAAGCCGAAGCCGGGTGAGTGTCGAGCCGAAGGGCGTCGTGCTCATCATCTCGCCGTGGAACTTCCCCTTGAACCTCGCCCTCATGCCCCTCATCTCCGCCCTCGCGGCGGGAAACCGCTGCGTCATAAAGCCGTCGGAGCTCTCACCGGCGACCTCGAGCCTCGTCGCCTCCATGGTGGCGGAGCTGTTCTCACCCGAGGAAGTTGCGGTCCTCGAGGGCGACGCCGAAGCAGCGAAAGCGCTGCTCGCCGAACCTTTCGACCACATCTTTTTCACCGGAAGCGACCGGGTGGGCCGCAAAGTCATGGAGGCTGCGGCTCGCAATCTCAGCTCGGTTACACTCGAGCTCGGCGGAAAGACCCCGGCCGTCGTGGACCGCTCGGCCCACCTCGCCACTGCAGCCGAACGCATCGTGTGGGCAAAGTTTGTGAACGCCGGTCAGACCTGCATTGCACCCGATTACGTTCTGGTCCCGGAGGATCTCGAGGAAGGCTTTGTGCGGGAAGCAACCGCCGCCCTCGAGCGGCTCTACCCCGATGCCACGCCACAGCGTCACCCCGGCGCCTACGCCCGCATCGTGACACAGCGTCACGCCGATCGTCTCCGCGCCCTCATCCACGAGGCGGTCTCCGCGGGTGCTACCGCGGTGGCGCCACTCGACGGCATCGGTGCGGAGGACAACGCCGCCGGGGAGGGCGACCACTTCGTCCCGCCGGTAATCCTGCGTGGCGCGGGAAGCGATATGTCGGTCATGCGCGAGGAGATCTTCGGCCCCGTGCTTCCGGTCATTCCGGTCTCCGGCCGCAGGGAGGCGTTCGCCTTCGTGCGAGCGCGTCCGCGCCCGCTTGCGCTGTATATGTTTGCCGCAGACCGCCGCGCCACGCGGGAGGCGTGCACCGACACGAGTGCGGGCGGGGTGTGTCTGAACGACGGGCTTCTGCATTATCTCAACCCCGAGCTGCCCTTCGGAGGTGTGGGAAACAGCGGCACGGGGAAGGCGCACGGAAAGAGCGGCTTTCTCGAGTTCTCGAACCGGAAGCCCGTGCTCTCCCAGCGGCGGGGATTCACAACGAGTCGCCTCGTCTATCCGCCCTACACGAAGGCCGTGCGCAGACGGATTGACTGGATGCTGAAGCTGTTGGGGTAGGGGGGCGAGGAGACCACCGGGCTGTGCTTCCGCGGCCGGGCCGCGGCGTCAGTTGTGCAGTTCGGGGAGATCGGCCGACTCGGTCTGGACGGCGAGAAAGCGATCCTGGATGTCGAGCACGATATCCACGATGACGGGATCGAAGTGATGTCCGCGCTCCGATTCGATTTCCCGGATGGCGGAGCGATGTGACCATGCCGACTTGTACGGCCGATCCGAGGTGAGCGCGTCGTAGACGTCGGCCACCGCCGCGATACGCGCGCTCAAGGGAATATCTTCACCCGAGAGACCGTGTGGATAGCCGGTGCCGTCGTAGCGTTCGTGGTGGTAGAGAGCGATGCGGGAGGCGAGGGTGAGGAAGGACTGCTCGCCGAGCTCCTGGTCGGCCTCGTGGAGAATGCTCCAGCCGAACTGGGAGTGTTTCTTCATCATGTCCCACTCGCGGTTGTCCAGAGTTCCGGGCTTGAGCAGGATCGTATCGGGAATGGCGACCTTTCCGATGTCGTGAAGCATTCCCGATATGTAGATGTCCTCCGCGTAGGTAGGTGCGACGTTGAAGCTGTAGGGCTGGCGCGTGTGGAGCTCGTTCGCGATCAGCTTCATGTAGGTGCAGATGCGCTGCAGATGATTTCCCGTTTCCTTGTCGCGGAACTCAGCGAGCTTGGCCAGCGATTTCATGGCCGTCGCCTGTGTCTTCTGGAGCATGCCCGTCGTGGCCTGGAGCTTCTCATTGAGCATGCGCTGGTCGCCCAGTGCCCGCTCGAGGGTTTCGTTGACCTCCACGTAGCCGGTGAGATCGATGAGAATCCCAAAGGTATGCTTGCCGATGAGCGTGGAATGGTCGCGGGCGACGCGGACCGAGCCGTCTCCGCCGCGAACTTTGACCTCCACCGTCTCGATGTGCTCGGATTCGGCGAGCCGCTGTATCTGCTGTTCCCAGCTCTCGGTCTGCACGAAGAACGAGGCATCGCCGTTGATGCTCTCAACCGAATCGTACTTGAACCGACGGAGGAAGGAGTCGTTTGCCGCGAGGAAGGCGCCGTCTCGGCCTGAGACGTACATCGGCAGGTCCACGAGGTTCATGAGCCGCCCCACGGTCTCAGGCCCGAGGACCTCGGCCTGCCGCCCCGGTGCTTCACTGCACTCGCTGAGTTTGCGCTCGAGAATGGCCCGCTCTATCAGGTCGGTTGCTTTGGATGAAAGCAGCGAGAGGATGGGGCCCTGCTTTCGAATGAAGGTGCGGGGGGAATCCGTTTTGAGAAGAAGGGCGCCGATGATCGGCTCAGCCTCTCCCCTGACGGGAACATGTACCGTCACATTTGCCCGCGAGCTCTCGTCGAAGAGACGCACCGGAATCGGTGATTTGCCGTTTATGATGGCCGTTTCGCCGGGAAGCGTCGCGAGACGGTCGCCGGGCAGGAACGAAACGTTCTCGGGGCAGGCGGAAAAGCTCGCATCGTCGGCGCAGACCAGTCGCACTGCCTCCGCGCCGAGTGAGCGAAGCGGCCACGCGGTCAGCCGCTGCAGCTTCCTGCATATGCCCCGTTCATTATCGAGTTCCTGAAACAACTTTTGAAGCTCATGCAATGCATCCATGAAGCCGCAGAGTCCCCTCTTCCCTTTCAATCTGAGTATCGGCCTCT
>JAAAOH010000054.1 GCA_009908925.1 Spirochaetota bacterium
GTCTGGCGCCCGGCGGTACACCGCATCCCACCCCGCAAAGGCATTTGCAGTGATCTCGAGTGACCGTATATCCTCGCTGGCATAGACGGCCGTGCCCGTCCCCTCCCCGGCATGAAAGACGACGTTGTTGACCAGCGTGGCCCGCGAAGAGCCGTTGAGATTGAAGCCCTGAGTGAAACGTGATCCGGCGCCGCCGCGGATGGTGTTGTTGTACCAGGAGGTCTCAGAGCTCACGATCCGTCCCACGATCACTTCCCGGCTCCGACCGCCGAGGAAGAGGTTGGTGTCGACGGTCGCAGTGACATCGCGCAGAGATACGACATGAAGAAACTCGGAGGTTTCCCCCGAACGAAAGGCGTTGCGGGAGGCCGCGATCCGACTGCCACGGGCGAATAGGCCGGTGGCGCCACGTTCACCGTCAACCTCTACCGTGTTTCCTTCGAGGCGGAGCTCACCGCCACTGGCGCTGATTGCCGTGCTGATCGACGCCCCCTCGGACGCCGCGAGGCGGTTGTCACGCAGCAGAACGTCACTTTGGCGAACGCGAACTACGTCGCTGCTCTCACGGGCCGGCCCGGCACTGAGATCACTATCGTAGATGCTCGCAACACTCTCGTCGACTCTAACTGCGGCAGATCGACGTCCCGACCCCGCCGTTACGCTACCGTTGCGAATCTCGAGCTCGCTGTCCCGATCGGCGTGAATCACCGAGTAGTCCCCGCCCGAGCTATCAGCATCGATGGTCACGCGCTGGAGAGACGCAGAGCTCCCGTCCATGGACACCGCCGCATCCCCGGCCAATTCGCGTGCCTGAATATCGCTGTTCCGGGCCTCGAAGGTGGAACCCACCAATCCAAGTGTAATCGGCGCCTCCCGCGAGGTCATCGAAACGCCCTGCATGAAGATCGTGCTCCGCTCGGCGCCGAGGGCGGCCGCGCCCTCCACCGTCACATCGAGACGCTCGAGAGTCAGGGAGGAGTCCTCTACGTCGAAAAGCGCCGCGCCGCTGAAGCCTTCGGAGCTCAGTATCTCGGTAACCTGGCCGTCGGCCCGGCGCCATGTTTCGGCGCTCAGACCGCCCTGGATGCTGAGGTCTCCATCGACGCGAAGTGGGGCGGATACCTGGTAGCTGCCACCCGAGACGAATATGGTCCGGCGTTCGCGTGAAAGGGCGAAATCCACGGCCTCTGAAAGACTGGAGAACGGGGCGTCCCTGCCGCCGTCTGCGGCCGCACCGCCGTTCGCGTCCCCGCCGGCGCCACGGTCCGCGGACACGTAGACGATCTCCTGATCGATATAGAGGTCCCATACGCTGGGCGTTCCGCTTCTGTTTCCTGCCCCATCCACTACGTATGCTTCCAGCTGATAGTGCGCGAGCCGCCCGGGCACCGCGTCCAGCATCACCTGACCTTCATAGGGGCGGAAGTCCCCGGCTTCCTCCTGCACCAGTGAGAGGCGATACCGTATCTCACCCTCCGGCGCCTCGAGTTCCACGACTCTGCTTCCGGTGTAGAAATCTCCCGAACGCGCGTTCAGGAGCTTCGGAGGCGGAGGTGGTGTTCGGTCGAGCGTAAACGAGAGCTGCACCACGTCGGAGGGGCGAGCGTCGTCATCGAATGCACGCGCTCGGACGGTATAGCGCAGCGTCTCCCCCGGAGAGACATCGAACGGAAGCGTTTCAGGCAGCTTTTCGGAGAAGCGGGTCGGCACATCGGGCTCATCCTCCCCCGTCGCAAGCTCGTAGCGCACAGTCGCATCCGAGGTGCCGTTGCGAAGCACCACCGTGTCCCCGTAGGTCGCCCCCGGCCTCACGCCGCCGAGCTCGGGCCGCGGACTCACGGTGAAGCCCCGCACCTCGAACTGCCGCGTCTCACTGCGATTTCCGACCTCGTCGACCTGCATCGCCTCGACGGTCACGTGCCTCTCTTCCGAAGGGAACGAGACTTCGCTTCTCTCGTCGGCGCCCCGGAACTCGTCCTCGCGCTCATCGACGACGCGAAATCCCGTACGGTAGCCGGGCTCCGCGCTCCACGCGAGCCGGGCAGACCGCCCGTCCTCGGCCACTCGGATCGACGGCGCCGCCGGAGGCGGTGGTGGGCGACGGTCTACCTCCATTACGAGACGTGCCGTCTCCTGAGACAGATTGCCTGCCGCATCCTCGCTGCGATAGGCCACCCGGTAGAGTACCTCGCTGCCGGAACGGCCCGGAAGGCGCAGCTCCTCTCCCAGAACCGGTGACGACGGGCTCACGGGCGCCGGCGGCGCACCGTCCTCGGTCAGCTCGTACCGGATCAAACGGTTCGAGGAGGGGCGCAGCACGACGGGACCGTCACTTGCCATGCCGAAAATCGAGGTGCCCTCCTCACCGGAGATCACGAGCCCTCCGGCGGCGGGCGCGCTACGGTCGACCACGGCGCGAATCGGCTCTTCGAGAGAGCGCAAATTGCCGGCAGGATCGGTCACGCGGAGGTCGATCTCGTAGAGCGTCTCCCGGCCGTCCCGGCCGGAAAGCAGAATCGGCTCGCTGTAGCGAAAAGTGGATTCCGCCGTCCGTCCACCCCCGACGGTCTCACGGAGCACGACAGTGATGTCGTCTGCCCCGGGATCTGCGGGCTGCAGCTCGAGTCGCCGCGGAGCCGGATAGCTTCCGCCGGCTTCGATACCGGAAATCGTCGGTAGCTCCGGCGCGCGCCGGTCAATGGAAAAGCGGATCTCGCTCATGCGCCCGGTAACTTCGGAGCCGGCGAAACGCGGCACCACTTTGAGGTGAACCGGAACTTCCGCATTTTCGGTCGCGGAAAAAACGATCCCGTCAGCGGGTACCGTCGCATCTTCCGGCGTTGGTTCCGGCGGCTCGGTCCCGTCGGTGGTTGCCGTGTAATGCAGAATGAGATCTTCAGCGGTGCCGGAAACCTGAAAGCGCACGTCGGGCAGAGCATAGTGCTCGCCGTTGGTGACCGACATCGCGGCCGGCACGCGCGGGATACGACGGTCGACCTCTTCGAGAACCGTCACCGTCCGGCTTCTGTTACCGGCTGCGTCCCGGGCATAGGCGGTGAGCTCGTACCGCACCTTGTCGCCCGCGCGCCCACCGAGACGAAGGGGGCCCTCGTAGAGGGCGTAGGCCGGCGGCCCACCGGGTTGTGTCGCACCATCATCCAGGGCGTAGTACAGCGTCCCGTCACCCGCGATTCGGGCCACGTTACGATCGATCGTGATGCGAGGAGGCTGCGGCGGCCGGGCGTCCAGTTCGACTCGGTACACGGGACTGGCTGCCGACATGTTTCCCTCATTGTCCCGTGCCCGCAAACGAATGAACGCACGGCCCTCGACGCCATGAGGCAGCGCGAGGAGGGGAGAAGCCGTCTCCAGGCGTGGCGAAAATGCGTCGGGCTCGGCAGGCTCGGAGCCGAAGGCGATCTCATAGAGGACGGTGCTCTCCGCCTCCGCACGGACCGAGAGCGGAACCGACGCTGCGGGCCCACCCTCGGGCAACTCGAGTTCGGGTGTCGCCGGCGAACTGGTGTCGAAGGTGCGACGTGC
>JAAAOH010000082.1 GCA_009908925.1 Spirochaetota bacterium
CCGATCTCGGCATCCTCGCCAACTCGTCGCGTCTTCTGCGCCGGTGACGCGGCGCCCGTTCCCGCGAGCCGTGAGGCCGGCACGAGACTCTACCGCGCCTTTCGCCGGTATTCGAGGATGACTTCGTGGGGATGGGTTATACCGGTGTACGCAGACCCGTCGCGGCGAACACTGGGATGGGTCGCGTCATAGACGACATCTATATCCTCATTGCGCAAAAGCTGTGTCCCGTGCAAAACGGTGTCACCGGCTATAACCGCTGCTGGTCGCTCATCGTCAAACTCAATGTCGGCGAAGAAGGTTTCATCATACATTCGCACTCGCATTCTGCTGAGCACTTCGCTCGCGGTCGCCTGAAAGGGCACAAAGAAGCGGTACGCCAGACGACCTTCGCGCATAAAGGCGGTGAAGTCTTGCACTTCGGCAATGGGGTGGATGCGCCCGTCGGTAACCACGTAGGTGAAGTAATCGTAATTTCGGAGATTGTCGAACGCACCGTCTCGAATGCGGTCCACGAGCGTGTCGGAGAACCGCCCGTGTCGAGGCGTATCGTAGTCCATGGCAATCTGGGCGGTAAACATCCGGTCAAAGACCCACTCGACCTCGAAGCCCTCCAGGCGCTCACCGGCAAAACGGAACGAAACGCGAGCGTCAATGTAGACGTGCGGATGGGCGAAGACGCGCACCGGAGCCCATACTGCGAGGGTTACCGACAATATCACGGACCAGAAACATATATCCCGGAGGATTCTCATGCCGCTCCTTCGCACCTCCCTTCTCGTTATACTATCGACACTCAGCCTCTGCGTTGTAGTCCCGGCGCAACGAAATCCGTTTACCGGCGATGATGCTCCCGCGGAGTTCTCGGGAAGCCGCGAGCAGCCGCCCCCGCCTGCGCAGCCGACGGACGCGGCGCCCCGCTCCCTCTTCGGCGGCAGGCCGGCGTTCCCCCGGCTCAATGCGATCCTCACGAATCAGCAGCGCATACTCAACGACCGGATCGCGGAGCTAATTCATTCCCACTCCGCCGCGGGGGCAGGCACCGGTGGGGCGGGCGGGACCGCGGACCCGGGAGGCCTCGGCGGCTCGCAGGCCGCAGACGGCTCATCCTGGGGATTGCTGCCGGCGATCGGTCTCGTAGCCTTTGTCTACGGTCTGGTACACGCCGCCCTCCCGGGACATCGCAAGGTGTTGCTCGTCTCCTATTTCGTGACGACCGATGCACCTCTGCGACACGCACTCCTTGCCGGTGTCTCCGTGGCCGCCCTTCATGCCGGCGCAGCCGCGGCGGTCATCCTCGTCGCCTACTATGTCCTGCAGGCGTCCCTCGGGGCGGCGCTTTCGAACGCCACGGCGTATCTACAGGCGCTGACGTCGGTCGTCGTCCTGCTTCTCGGCCTGGTCGTACTTGCCTCCACCATACGCGAGGCTCTGCATCATCGGCGGGGGCACGGGGAGGACCGCGCTCACGCCCCGGAAACGGAACACGAGACTTCGCGGCTTTCACAGTTCTTTCAAAACCGGCTGGGCCTGTTGCCGGCGATCGTGCTCTCGGCTGTGGTTCCTGATGCCGGCTCGGCGATGATCCTGCTCTTCGCGATCTCGCTGGGGGTGGTCTCACTCGGCCTCTATGCCGTGGTCATCTTCTCCCTTGGCATGGCGGTCACGCAGACGGCGGTGCTGGCGGCCGCGGTCCTCTCCAAACGTGCGGTAACCGGGGCGCTCGACGGCCGTCTCGGAGAAATCGTTCACATCGGGATCGAGGGTCTCGGCGGGGTCGCTATGATCGGCGTGGGCGCCGTGCTGTTGCTCTCGGTTCTCTGACGCGCGGGCCGGTGCCGGCAGCGCCGGCGCGTTGAACATCACCCGTAGTCTTTCATCGCGTCCTGCATGAGCGCGCCTCGCCCACCATCGGCGAGGACGGTGGTGCCGGTAATGAACGCGGCATATCGACTGGCAAGAAACGCGAACAGGGCACCCATCTCCTCCGGCGTGCCAAGCCGCCCGACCGGGTGCATCGCCTCGGTACGGCGGCGTTCTGCCTGCGGGTCATCGAATCTCGCAAACCAGTCGCGGTTCGCCTCGGTTTCTATGAAGCCCGGCGCAACTCCCACCGCCCGCACCTGCGGGCCCCATTCGATCGCAAGAGACTGCACGAGAGCGGTCATGCCGGCTTTCGTGACATTGTAGGGGAAGCAGCCGGGGATGGTTGCGTAGGCGTGGTTCGAGGTGTTGACCATGAACACGGGGCCGGCGCCGTCGGGAGCTCGCGGGTCATCCGCCGCAGCGCGCAGATGCGGTGCAACCTCCCGGGCAAGCAACCAGTGCGAGCGCAGGTTCAGGTCGATGCATTCCTGCCAGTCGGTGAGGGAGCTCTCGTCGATGCCGGTGAATACGTTTCGGCCGGCGTTGGAAACCACGAAGTCTATGCGTCCGAAACGGTCCGCCGCGGCGCTAACCACGCGTCCGGGTCCGTCGGCATCCGAGATGTCGCAGGACACATACTCCGCAGGCACTCCGTTCCGCTCGGCAGCCTCCAGAAAGGCGGCGGCTTCCTTGCTCTCGGGGCCCCGTCTGCCGCAGCCCACGACGGCCGAGCCGGCCCGCGCAAACACTTCGGCAACGCCGGCACCGATTCCGCTCGTGACACCGGTGACAATCGTGACACTTCCGGATAGGTCAACTGTCAGCGCCATCTCGCCTCCTGGCCATCTCGCCTCCCCGCGCAGCTACACGTAGAATCCCTCGCGCATCTCCCGGATCCCGGGATGGCGCTCGAGCTCATCCTCGACCAGATCAACGCCGAGCCCCGGTCGGTCGCTGAGATGCAGGTGCCCGTCGCGGATGTCGAGCGGATGGTCGATCACCTCGTCCCGCCAGGGCACATCGTGGAACATGAACTCCTGCCGGAAGAAGTTGGGTAGTGAGGCACACACATGGGCACTCGCGAGCGTCGACAGCGGACCGTTGGGATTGTGGGGGGCGATGAGGACCCCGTAGGCTTCCGCCATCGTGGCCATGCGCTTGAGCTCGCTCGGCCCCCCGCAGCGGGTGATGTCGGGCATGATGATATCGCAGAGCTGTCGCTCGAGGACGGGACGAATGCCGCTTCGCGTGTAGTGACGCTCACCGACACAGATGGGAACCTCAGCCGGTATGCGCGTGCGGAATGCGGCGAGTGTCTCCACGTTCTCGGGCCCCACGGGCTCTTCGAACCAGGTCACCCCGTAGGGGGAGAGCCGATTCGCCATCTCGCAGGCGGCCTGAAAGTTCAGCATCGCGTGAGTCTCGATCATCATGGCCGACTCCTGCCCGATCGCTTCCCGCACCGCCCGGGTCACCTCCTCGGCCAGGTCTTTTTGACGTTCGGCCAGCCCCAGATTGGGCGCGAGGTTCTCGCCGTAGAAGTAGCTCGTGTGGGCGAAGGGGTCGAACTTGACGCCGGTGAACCCGGCCTCCATCACCTGCGAGGCGGCGCTACTGTACTCAGCGGCACTCAATCCACCGCCGGTGAACCAGTAATTCGCATAGAGGAGGATC
>JAAAOH010000083.1 GCA_009908925.1 Spirochaetota bacterium
CCCTCGTCGTGGCGCTCGGGCTGCATCGCGCCGGCGTGTACGAGACCTTCGGAACCAGTCTCCGCTTCGGCGCATTCCAGGCCGCCTCCATCCTCACAACGACAGGCTACGTCACTGCGGACTACGCCGCGTGGCCTGCGGTGTCTCAGGCGATGCTCTTCATACTCATGTTCGTGGGTGGGTGCTCCGGCTCGACCGGAGGCGGCATCAAGGTGGTGCGGGTGGTGACCCTCGTCAAACAGGGTTTCACCGAGATGCGCTATCTCCTCCACCCCCGCGGCGTTTTCGGCGTAAAGCTGAATGGGACGACCGTGCGAAAGAACGTCGTGTACGCGATCTCCGGTTTCGTTTTCCTCTACGTGACGGTGCTTCTGGTGACGACATTTGTGGTAGCGACCGGCGGCTACGGGCTGCTGAGCAGCTTTTCAACGGCGCTGGTGACGCTCGGGAACATCGGTCCGGGCTTCGGGCTGATAGGACCGGCGGAGAACTATGCCTTTTTCCAGGACTACATCAAGTGGTACCTGAGTTTTGTCATGATGCTCGGCAGGCTGGAGGTGTTCACCGTTCTCATTGTGTTCACCCCCTTCTTCTGGCGCAGGTGAGCATTGTTGTCGGAGGAGAAGAGACCATGGATACACTGCACGCTCGGCGTACGCGGGGCGCACCGCATTCCCGGCACACACGATGGCTGCGGGTTGCGCTCGGTCTGCTGCTGGCTGTCGCGGCCTCGGCGGCTGCAATAGACGTAACGGACGAGATCGTGGTTCCCGCCCAGAATTACCTGGGAAACGGATACTGCTTCGGAAGCGCCAGCCCGAATTGTTTCGACTGCAGCGGCTTCGTCAACTATATCTACCGACCCCACGTTCCCGATCTTCCGCGAAGCTCGCGCGCGATGGCGCGCTTCGGCGAGTCCGTCGGCGTTGACCAGGTCCGCCCGGGAGATCTTCTGTTCTTTGCCACGGGGCCCGACCCGGGCATCATCTCGCACGTTGCCATCTATATCGGCCAGGACTCCATCATCCACGCGATCTCCGACGGACCGGAACGCGGGGTCACAATGACACCCCTTTCCGCTAGATACTGGAGCCGGCGTGTTCACAGCGCTCGCCGGGTGCTCGCGCTCGCCCCGCCGACACCGACCGAGCCGGCGGCCGACACCGTGGCACCCGGGCCGGCGCCGGCGCCGGAACCGGCGGCGCCAGAGCCCGCCGAGCCGGACACCGCAGCGGCCTCCGACACGATCCGCTTTGCGAAGGGCACCTACAGCGGCGGCCTTCAAGACGGCGAGCCCCACGGAAGCGGTGTGCTGCGTATGAATAACGGCGATCGCTACGAGGGTGATTTCCGCGACGGAGTCTTCCACGGCAGCGGTACCTACACATGGGCGGACGGACGGAGCTACACGGGGAGATTCGACGACGGCGCGATCGCGGAGTCGGGCACGCGGGAAACCTTCCTCGAAGAGCGCAGCTCCCCATGGAACGACTTCGACGGCGTAGTGCGCGGCGACTTCGCTGCCTGGTGGGAGGACGAGCAGAACGAATTCGAGCGGTGGAAGCAGGAGCAACAGAACTACTGAGCGCGGCGGCGGACAAGCGCCGGGGCAAGCACAAACGCCGCGGAGGCGTGGGCCGCCGATGCGCGCCTCCCGCGTGAGCCGGCGTTTCCTTTTCGTCTGCGATGTGGTAGCTTTAAACCGATGTTTCTCAGACTCGCAGTTCTATTCACCGCCATACCGATCGTCGAGCTCTATATTCTGATCAAGATCGGCCAGATGATCGGGGCGCTCCCCACGATCGCAATCGTACTCGTGACCGGTGTTGTCGGAGCCGGGCTGGCCCGCCAGCAGGGCGCGCGCGTGTGGTACGAGATCCAGATGCAGATGCAGCAGGGCGTGTTTCCCGCCGATCGGCTCATAGACGGGCTTCTGCTCGTTGTCGCCGGCGCGGTACTCATCACCCCGGGCGTGCTCACCGACATTCTCGGCTTCGCTATCCTCATTCCCATGAGCCGCGCACCTATCCGCGAGTGGGTGAAGGCACGGCTCTCACGGATGATGGACCGCGGCACCATCCACTACAGCGAGTTCCTGCGCTGAATCACTCGGGGGGCGATGCGCGACGAGGCGACGGACTGACCGGTGGTCGCTGCACGGCACGCGGCCTTCAGACGCCCTCGCCGCGGAGCAACTGCTCGTGGTAGCGCGCAAGCCAGCGATTGGACCATCCGTGCATCATCGTTCGCCGTACGATCCGTTCCACGTCTTCACGTGACATTTTTGCCTCGGAGAGCAGCACATCCCGGTTATCGCGGCTGAGCGCGAGGGTGCGAGCGGCAAACAGAAGCGGCCACATGGTCGCAAGCCTCACCCGGTGAAGATGCCGCGGGATCTGCAGCACGTATTCAAGACCGTCGCGGAGGTGCGCCTCGGCCTTCTCGACGAGGCGCCGCACGACCTCCATGGACCGTTCCACATGCATCGGTGAGAGAAACTGCCGCGGGCTGAGGCCGTGTTCGTCGAGGTAGTGCCGTGGCACGAAGAGCCATCCCCGCGCGTAGTCCTTCCGCAGCCCGCGAATCACGTTTACCGTCTGGAGGCCCAATCCGTACTCCCGCGCCCGCCCCATCATTGCCGAGCGACGGCGAGCGAGCCGGGGATCAAAGTGGGAGAAGATTTCGGTGATGAGATACCCGACGATGCCCGCAACATCATGCATGTACTGGTCGAGATCGGCCTCGGTCTCAACGACCGGCCCCTGCATCAGGCGACGAGCCATTCCGCGCGTGGTCTCGCATACCCGCCGGCGCACCGCAGAATCCGATGCCTCACCGAGCGCAGCCAGACTCTGCGTCAACTCGGGAAACCGGCGGGCCACCTCTGCTTCCGGATCGTCGTCCTCGAGGTTCTCGAGCTCACACCGCAATTGCTCCTCGCCACCGCGGCCACTGAGCACCCGTTCCCAGAGGTTCAGGAGCTCCACCTTGCGCGCAGGGCTCATCACGTGGTTGTCCTCGAGGTAATCGGAGACGCGGAACAGCAGGTAGGAGACGGTCATCGCACGGCGCAGCGGTTGCGGCAGAAAGCGGTTCGAGAGTGCGAACGTGCGGCTTACCCGGCCGAGCAGGTCGGTGAGTGTGTCATCGGGAACCTCAGGGGCGGGGAGATCGGGGGTGGTTCCGGAGGTATCGAGAATCGCTGTTCGGTGCTCCACGCGCGATATCTTAGCACAGCGCTCCGATTTATGCGATGCGATACGCCCGCCCCTCTCCCGGCTCGAGGCGGCGAATCCTGAACGCCCGTCCGTTTCCGGGTGCAGCGAGCTCGGCCGCGGACAGCCCCTCCACCGTCGAGAACGCCGGTGTAAGAGTTGCGCCGGGCGGCAGGACCGGTCCGGCGGGGACGTTGAAGTTCTCCACCGCCGTGGAGGGATCGGCGTTTCCGACGAAGAGGTAGCGCGGGCGCTCCGCCTGCGTCCAGGCGAAGAACGCCTGGGAGGCTGTGGCATCGGGGGGGACGAGC
>JAAAOH010000100.1 GCA_009908925.1 Spirochaetota bacterium
CCCCGCGCATGAAGTCGAAGCCGAAGCTCTGCTGCATCCCGGCGTAGCGCCGGCAGACGTAGGACCACACCTCCTCGCGCGGGCGGGAGAAGTCGATCCGCCAGTCGCGGTTGTCGTCGAGGCGCTCGTAGAGCTTGTAGCGAGCGAGCGGACCGAAGACACGTGACATGCTCTGCGGCTCGGTAATGCGATAGTCCCGCCAGATATGCCCGTCGGCGTCCTCGTAATGGGTCTCGGGGTCGACCTCGATGCCCCGATAGGGCGGCGCCATGGTTGCCGGAACCGGCTCATAGCCGTGGCGGTAGATGTGACGCGCAAGCTCACCACGCCGACTGTCTCGTGCCTCCTTGTCGGCAACGTCGCCGAAAAGAATGCGGTTTCTGCGTGCCTCGTCGAAGTCCGGCGCAAACAACTCGTCGCCGCGCGGGACACCTCGCGGGCCCGCGCCGGACTCAGAGCCCGCAGCGGATTCCGATCCCGCGGCCGGCCCGTAGAGGTCGAGGAAGTCAATGATGCGCTCCTGAACCTCGGTGTGGAGATCAGCCCGGTGGTCGACGATGCGCAGGTCCTCACGGCGAAGCCATTCGAAGTGCTGCGGATGGGCGAGGACAACTTCGGAGAAACGATCGGTGTGCGGGATGACGTCCATGCCCACGGCGAAGCCCATCGCGTGGAGCAGGTTCACCACCGCCCGCAGTTGTCGCTCGGGGGTGCCAAGGTGGGAAAAGGCATCAGCGAGCTCCTCGCTCGCAAATTCGCCGTTGATGTTGAAACTGCTGATTCCGTAGAGGCTTCCAACCACGCCGGGCTCCCACACGGGCAGCAGATGTATCGAATCCTGGGACGGCGGCAGGGTCATCGCGTACTTCACGACCGACAGAAAGGAGCCGATCGTGCGTACGTTGACTCCCACCATGTTGGTGCGACGAAGCCAGTCGCTGTCGACGCGACGCGCGCACGGACCGCGAAGCTCGTCGGGGAGTCCGTTCACCGGAGTCGCGGGATCGCTGTGCTCCTCCGAAAGGGCCGCATCCACTGCATCCCCGAAACGGGCCCGCAACGTCCGCAGGAGCAGCTCCAGCGGCTCCTCCACCGCGTCCTCGGGAAGGAGATTCACCGCGAACGGTCGCTCGCCGCGCTCGTAGGGACGCCGCTCGTCGGCCCCCCGGGTGGCCCATATATCCTTGAGCTCCCTGTAGGTCTTTCCAATGTGCATAGCGGCCCCGTTACTCACAGCTGAACGTCGTAGTCGCGGGTAATCACGATATCTGCCCTCGTAATGTGCTTGGAGATGATATCGTGCTCGATCTCGAGAACCTCTTCGAGAAAGGGTTCGATCTCCTCGCGTCCCCGCTTCTTTCGCGACTCCAGCGTCTCGAGGCGGTTGCGGTTAATGAACACCCGCGTGTCGACGTGGTCGAGCAGCGTGGTGTAGGTACCCTCCGCTATGAGTACCTCGATTCCCTCGAGGGACATCTCCTCCTCGGTAATGCGGTCCTCGTCATAGATGACCAGGGGTTTGGTGATGGACTTCTCACCGCGCTGCGCTGCGGCAAGGTGCTCGTCGAGGAGTTCCGTGCGGACTTCCTGCGCCCCGACCCAGGTGATGTCCTCCCGGCGTTTCGCGTCGTTCGATTTCGGCGGCAGCACGAAATAGTCGTCCTGCTGCAGCACTTCGGCCCTGAATCCGAGCTTCTCGATCTCCTCTTTCAGTGCCTTGCCGGTTTCGGACTTTCCGCTTCCCGACTCACCGGCAACCGAGATGGTGTAGGTCCGCGCCGTCGCGCGAATGGAGTCCTCGATTTCAGCGGCGATCTTCGCCGCTGCCGTGCGGTGGTGTTCCTCCACGATGATGACGTCACCCTTCATGCTGACCTCTCGCTTCCGTACATGTTATACTGACAGTATGGAGAAAGAAGCACGCGTTAGCAACGCACCAATCAGCGTCCGCAGCTTTCACATGGAGGGAGATGCCTTTCGCTGGGACGATGTCGACGTGAAGGAATACCGGAAAGTCGGAGACTTCTTCCGGGACATCAATAAGCAGGTCTTCTTCGACGGCGAGCACGGTCTCTCGTGCGAGCTGCGGTACTTCGAGGTGAAGCCCGGCGGCTACTCATCGCTGGAGCTGCACGAGCATGTGCACGGAGTCCTGATCCTGCGGGGCCACGGCAGGGTTCTTGCCTACTCCGATCGGGGCTCCCATATCCAGGATATCGGCGAGCACGATGTGGTACATGTTCCGCCCCACACCTGGCACCAGTTCCAGGCGGCAGAGGACGAACACCTCGGCTTCCTCTGTCTCGTGGAGAACGAGCGTGATCGCCCCCGCCGTCCGACCGAAGAGGAAAAAGAGGCGCTGCGCGCCGACCCCACGATCGGTGACTACGTACGACTCTGACCCCGGTGACTCAGACCAGGTCGGTAAGGCATATGCAGGAAATCCGCAAATCAACGAAACTCGACAACGTCCTCTACGATATCCGTGGACCCATTCTCGACGAGGCGGAGCGACTGGAGGAGGAAGGCTACTCCATCCTCAAACTGCACATCGGAAATCCGGCGCCGTTCGGATTCAACGCGCCGGACGACCTGCTCCACGACGTCGTCGTCAACCTGAAAGATGCGCAGGGCTACAGTAACTCCAGGGGTCTCTACTCCGCGCGCAAAGCAGTGTACCAGTACTATCAGTACCGACAGTTTCCGGACGTCAATATCGACGATATCTTCATCGGGAACGGGGTTAGTGAGCTCATCACCATGACGATGCAGGCGCTGCTCGACAACGGCGACGAGATCCTCATTCCGGCCCCTGACTACCCGCTATGGACGGCCTCGGTCAATCTGGCCGGAGGCAAGTCGGTTCACTACCGCTGCGACGAACAGGCGGACTGGCAGCCGGACCTCGACGACCTCGAATCGAAGATCACAGACCGTACGAAGGGCGTGGTCCTCATCAATCCGAACAACCCCACCGGTGCGGTGTATTCACGCGATCTCGTCGAGCGCTTCGTGAGGATCGCCGAGCGCCATGGGCTCATCATCTTTGCCGACGAGATTTACGATCAGGTTCTATACGACGACGAGGTGTGCCACTCTCCGGCCGCCATGACCGAGGACACCCTCGTCCTCACCTACTCCGGGCTCTCCAAGAACTTCCTCGCGGCCGGATTCAGATGCGGGTGGCTCGTGCTGAGCGGGTACAAGGAGAAGGCCAAGGACTTCATTGAAGGGCTGAACATGCTGGCCAACATGCGTCTGTGCAGCAATGTTCCGGCTCAACTCGGCGTGCAGGCGGCGCTCGGCGCGGCGCTCGGAGGCTATACCGAGAGCGCGACGCTTCTTGCCCCCGGCGGTCGCCTCAACGACCAGCGCAACCTCGCCTACGAGATGGTCTCGAGTATCCCCGGCCTGAGCGTGGTCAGACCCCGCGGAGCGTTCTATCTCTTTCCCCGCCTCGACACGGAGAAGTTCGGCATCACCAGTGACGAGCGGTTCGTGCTCGATTTCCTGAAAAAGGAA
>JAAAOH010000042.1 GCA_009908925.1 Spirochaetota bacterium
CCAGGGGCGAGACGACAGGCATCACCATTCCCATGGGCGGTGACGGAAACGGCGCCGGGGACGTGCACGACGACGAGTTCGAGGAGTACTAGGAGCACATTATGCCGGAACAGGGAACCAATCAGTTCGTCTCCGACGAGACGGCAAACCAGTATTTGACGTTCGTGCTCGATAACGAGAACTACGCATTGAATGTCGGGAGGGTACGCGAGGTGCTCGAACTCACCGAGATCACCCGCATACCCCGCATGCCCGACTACATGAAGGGCGTAATAAACGTCCGCAGCAAGGTGCTTCCGGTGGTGGACCTGCGGCTGAAGTTCGAGATGGACGAGGCCGAGGAGACCGTCGACACCGCGATCATCGTCACCGATGTGGCGGCGGGCGAGGACTCGGTGACCATCGGCTGCCGCGCCGACGCGGTGGACCAGGTCATCGACATCGCCCCGGAGAACATCGAGCCGCCGCCGCGGGTGGGTACGCGCATCAGCGCGGACTTCATCCAGGGCATCGGGAAGGTTGATGAGAAGTTCGTCATCATCCTCAACCTCGACCAGGTCTTTGCAGCCGACGAGCTCGAGGCGGTGGAATCGGGCGCAAAGGTGGCGCAGGGGTAACCGCGATGCCGACGCGCCGCGGATCGGGCGACCGCGGCTGCCGACCATAACGACAGGCCGAACCTTCAATGTGAAGCCCCCGCCGCCGAAATCACCGCCGGCGGGGGCGTTTTTGTGCAGCAGGGAGCCACTGCCAACTCTCACAGCACCCGATTCCCTCATAAAAAGTTTAAAAACATAAAAACCTTTGACACACCCGGAACCGCGTGATATGCTAAAAACACAGTTAAGTCTTGCATCTCTATTTTGACGAGTGTGCGCCTCGAGTCAGGCCACCCAGTATGAGCATCATGGGGCGAGCTCACGGGAGGCAGAAATGTTTCGGTTGAAAGACATGAACCTGAAGCCCAAGCTGGTGATGTTGTTCCTGGTCGTAGGAATTATACCGCTTGCGGTCGTTGGTTTCTGGGCAACGCAGTTGTCCTCCGACGCTCTCATGGAAAGCTCCTACAATCAGCTGAACGCCATGAGACAGGTCAAAGCGACACAGATCGAGAACTACTTCACCGAGCGGCAGGGCGACCTGCAGGTGCTCATGAACACGGTCTCCTCTCTCGAGGACGCGGCGTTCAAGAAACTCGAGGCGGTGAACCACAACCAGCGTACCGCCGTGGAGAGTTACTTCATCGAGAACGACGTCGCACCGGAAACCATCACCCCGGGCGGACCGGTCGACACCGCCATGAACAGGATCGTCGGTGACCGCACCGGCCTCGGGGAGACGGGAGAGAGCTATCTCGTCGAGGAGCGCGACGGTCGGTATCTGTTTCGCAGTGACATGGAGACGATGGGCGGCGGTGACTTCGTCTTCGGCTATGACGTAACGGACATCGCCCCGGACTATCTCAGGCTGGCCGTCAGCGGAGAGAGCGGAGCGGAGGTGTTCACGGACAGTGCCGGCGACCTGGTGGCGGTTGTCTTCACGCCTCTCGAAGTTGCGGACATGAACTGGGTGCTCATCACGAAAATGAGCCTCGAAGAGGCCATCGTTCCTCAGATGGAGGGCCGGAGCGGCGACTACTTCGCGAACTACATCGAGGAATACGGCTACTACGATCTGTTTCTCATTCATCCCGAGGGCCGGATCTTCTACACCGTGGCGGAAGAGGCCGATTTCGGCACCAATATCATTGATGGTGAGTATTCGGATTCGAGCCTCGGAGAGGCGGTGCGAGAGGCGCTCGACACCGGCTCCTTTGGCTTCGGTGACTTCAGGCCATACGCCCCGTCGGGAGATGCGCCGGCGTCGTTCATCACTCAACCTCTTATGCACAACGGCGAGGCTGAACTCCTGGTCGCGCTGCAGTTGCCGCTGACCAGGATCAACAGCATCATGCAGGAGCGCACCGGCATGGGAGAAACGGGAGAAACCTATCTCATCGGCCCCGACAATCTCATGCGCTCGGACTCCTATCTCGACCCCGAGAATCACTCCGTGGCGGCTTCCTTTGCCCGCCCGGAAACCGGCAGCGTGGAGACCGAGGCCGCCACTGCGGCGCTCGCCGGCGAAACCGACGCACGTATCATTACCGATTACAACGGGAACCCCGTGCTTTCCTCTTTCGCGCCCGTAAGCGTATACGACACGACCTGGGGGCTGCTCGCGGAAATCAACGAGACCGAGGTGCGTCAGCCGGTGCAGAACCTCGTGACATCGGTCGTCATCGCGGCCGTAGTCATCGCGCTGTTCGTCGCACTCATCGCGTTTTTCGTGGCCCTGAGCATTGCACGCCCCATGATTAAGGGCGTCGCATTCGCCCAGACGGTTGCTGCGGGCGACCTGACCGCCGATCTCGACGTGGACCAGAAAGACGAGATTGGCAACCTTGCGGATTCCTTGCGCGACATGGTGGTGCAACTCAAGGGAGTCGTCGGGCAGATCCGTACCGCAAGCGACAACGTCGCCTCTGGCAGCCAGCAGATGTCCTCGAGCGCCGAGGAGATGTCGCAGGGCGCCACGGAGCAGGCATCGAGCACAGAGGAAGTTTCCTCCTCCATGGAGGAGATGGACTCCAACATCCAGCAGAACGCCGATAACGCCTCACAGACCGAAAAGATCGCCCAGAAGGCCGCCCAGGACGCACAACAGGGCGGGAGCGCGGTTCATCAGACGGTCGAGGCCATGCGGAACATTGCGGAGAAGATCAACATCATCGAAGAGATCGCCCGAAACACGAACCTGCTCGCCCTGAACGCGGCCATCGAGGCGGCACGCGCCGGGGAGCACGGCAAGGGCTTTGCGGTCGTCGCTTCGGAGGTTCGAAAGCTCGCAGAGCGCAGCCAGAAGGCCGCCGCCGAGATCAGCGAACTCTCGACCAACAGCGTCGGAGTGGCTGAAGAGGCCGGGAAGCTTCTCGAGGCACTCGTCCCGGACATCCAGAAGACCGCCGAACTCGTGCAGGAGATAAACGCGGCAAGCGCCGAGCAACGCTCCGGCAGTCAGCAGGTCAATAAGGCCCTTGCCCAGCTCGATCAGGTCGTCCAGCAGAACGCCTCCCAGGCGGAGGAAATGTCGAGCATGGCAGAGGAGCTCTCCGGACAGGCCGATTCGCTGCAGAACACCATTTCCTTCTTCACCGTCGATCAGACGGACGGCGGGCAACGGCGTCTCATCGATAACACCGCTGGGACGCGCGCCGCACAGACCGGACCTGCCGCCGGGGCCGGGCAAGGCGCACCCCGGCACGCAGGCACTCAGGCTCACCAGGGCACGGGAGCAGGCTCCGCGGCGACCGCACAGCAGACCTCGGCCGCGTCGGGCGCCTCGACAACCAGGGGCGAGACGACAGGCATCACCATTCCCATGGGCGGTGACGGAAACGGCGCCGGGGACGTGCACGACGACGAGTTCGAGGAGTACTAGGAGCACATTATGCCGGAACAGGGAACCAA
>JAAAOH010000318.1 GCA_009908925.1 Spirochaetota bacterium
CGCGCACGACGCTCGGGCGCTACGTGTACGCGATCGGAAACAATCCGGTGGCCTCGCGCGTGGCGGGGTTGCCGGTGCGGGCCACGACGATCGCGGTGTATGCCGTCTCCGGCACGCTCGCGGCTCTTGCCGGAATGATCCTCGTAGCCCGCCTCGATTCGGCGCAGCCGGTCATGGGCATCCGCTACGAGCTCGACGCCATCGCAGCAGTGGTCGTGGGCGGCGCCGCGCTGACCGGTGGAGAGGGAACGCTGTGGGGAACGGTGCTTGGCGCCCTTATCATGGCAATGATTGCCAACGCCATCAACATTCTGAATGTTTCTCCATTTTACGCACAGGTGTTGCAGGGCGGAGTCATCATAGTCGCACTTCTTATCCACAGCTTCGGACGACGCAGAACGTAGTCGGAGAATGTAGGATATGACCGAGCGCAAAGAGAAAGTATCGGCTCCGTTGGGGCCGGAAGAATATAGAAAGAAGGAGGAGCAAACATGAAACGCACACTGGTTCTCATCGTTTCAGTACTGCTGGTAGCAGCCGGACCGCTCTTTGCAAGCGGTCAGGCGGAAGGGGGCGGAGAAGCCGAGGGACCGGTCTTCGGACTGTCGGTTTCGACGTTGAATAATCCCTTCTTCGTAACGCTCAGAGACGGCGCGCAGGCGGCCGCCGACGAGATGGGAGCAGAGCTCGTGGTCGTGGACTCCCAGGACGACCCGGCACGGGAGGCGAGCAACATTCAGGATCTTATCCAGCGAGGGGTCGATGCACTGCTTATCAACCCCACCGACTCGGACGCCGTCGTGCCGAGCGTGCGCCGCGCGAATGACGCCGGTATACCGGTGTTCACCATAGACCGCGGTGCGAACGGTGGTGAGGTCGTCTCTCACATCGCCAGTGACAACGTCGCGGGTGGCGAGATGGCGGCCGAGTACCTCATCGAGGCCATCGGCGGAAGTGGTCAGGTCGTCGAGCTCCAGGGCATCCCGGGTACCTCGGCGGCACGGGATCGCGGCGAGGGCTTCAACAACATAGTCGACCAGAATGACGACGTGGAAGTGATCGCCCGTCAGACGGCCAACTTCAACCGCACCGAAGGGCTGAACGTTTTCCAGAACATACTGCAGGCGGAGTCCGACATTGACGGTGTGTTCGCACATAACGACGGTATGGTGCTCGGCGCCATTCAGGCCGCGGAGTCGGCAGGCCGTGCGGACGATATCGTCTTCGTCGGCTTCGACGCGATTGGCGACGCCGTACAGGCCGTGCAGGACGGCAGACTCGCCGCCACGGTTGCACAGCAGCCTGCACGTATCGGAAGCCTCGGCGTGGAGACTGCAATGAGTGACATGCAGGGTGAGTCGGTCGAGGACTTTATTCCGGTTCCCCTCGCGCTCGTGACTTCCGAGAATGCCTCGGAGTTCGAGTAGACTCGAGTAGAACAGCTGTCGAGCAGGCAGTCTGCGGTGGGGCGTTCGGCGCCCCACCGCTTGTTCCTGTTGACGGACTGAAGGAGCAGCGACGATGAGTTACGCCCTGCGCATGGAGGGCATACATAAGAGATTCCCCGGTGTGCACGCCCTCGACGACGTGAGTTTCGAGGTTGGCACGGGGTCGGTGCACGCCCTCGTCGGAGAGAACGGCGCGGGGAAGTCCACGCTCATGAAGCTGTTGTCCGGCAGCCTGCAGAAAGACGAGGGACGCATCGAGATAGCCGGTGAAGAGGTCGAGTTCCGCACCCCGGGTGACGCGCAGGAAAAGGGCGTGAGCATGATTTACCAGGAGCTCACCGTCATTCCCTACAGAAGCGTGGCGGCGAACATCCTGCTCGGCCGTGAGCCGCGTACGTTCGCCGGCCTCTTCATCGATTATCCCGAATTGCACAGTCGGGCGGCCGAGCTGCTCGAGCGCATCGACGTCGACGTAGACCCGACAGAAACCGTCGGCAGGCTTTCCATCGCCCAGCAGCAGATGGTCGAGGTCGCCAAGGCGCTCTCGCTCGACGCGAAGATCATCATCATGGACGAGCCGACGAGCTCGCTCACCGAGCGCGAAACGGCGACTCTGTTCAGCATCATACGCGAGCTGAAGCGTCAGGGGATCACCGTCATCTACATTTCCCACCGCCTCGAGGAGGTCTTCGAGATCGCGGACTGGGTCACCGTGCTGCGCGACGGCAAGAGTGTTCACAGTTCCCCGGTTTCGGAGGTCGACTCCGATGAGGTCGTGCAGCTGATGGTGGGCCGGGAGCTGACCGACTTCTTTCCCAAGCACGAGGCGGAGCTCGGAGAAACCATTCTCGAAGTAGAGGGGCTCTCAGGCGGGAGGTTCGAGGACGTCTCGTTCTCGCTTCGCGCCGGAGAGATTGTGGGTTTTTCCGGACTCGTCGGGGCGGGTCGTACCGAGACGGCACGGGCGCTGCTCGGCATAGACCCGGTGCGGGCCGGCACCGTACGTTTCATGGGCGAAGATGTTGAGCTCGGCTCAGTGCGACACATGATGAGACTCGGATTCGCCTACGTGCCGGAGGACCGCAAGGAGGAGGGGCTCTTCCTTCGTATGAACGTCCGCGACAACCTCGCGATCAGCGTTCTCGAGCGGCTCTTCACCGCCGGGCTGCTGCGCATGCAGAAGGTAGTAGATCTGGCACAGCGGTACGTGGAGCGGCTACGCATACAAACGCCGTCCCTGCAGCAGCTTATAAGAAACCTCTCCGGCGGGAACCAGCAGAAGGTGATCATCGCCCGCTGTCTCGCGCTCGACCCCAAGGTCCTGATCCTCGATGAGCCCACACGCGGTATCGATGTCGGCGCCAAGGCGGAGATCCACACCATCATCGGTGAGCTCGCTGAGCGCGGGGTCGGAATCATTATGATCTCCTCCGAGCTGCCCGAAATTGTCGGCGTGTCGGACCGCGTCATAGTGATGCGGCAGGGGCGAGTGGCCGCCGAGTTCGGAACGGGCGAGGCAACCCAGGACGCAATCATGCAGAAGGCAGCGGGAGGCACCTCGCCGTGAGACGGTTTACCTATCTGGCAGCGCGATACAGTACGCTATTCATCCTCCTGGGGCTGGTACTCCTCTTCTCGCTCACCTCCGGTCGATTCCTGCGAGTGGGCAATCTGCTCAACATTGTCGAACAGTCGGCGCTGCTCGGCATCGTGGCGATCGGGGTTACCTTTACCATTATCTCCGGCGGCATAGACCTGTCGGTGGGATCGCTCGTTGCCTTCTCCGGCGCACTTGCTGCGGGCTTCATGGTGCGGATGGGAATGCCGCTTGCCGCGGCACTGGCACTGGCTGTCGCTGCCGGTGCCGCCCTCGGCTTCGTGAACGGCTTCTTCATCGTAAAGGGCGGCCTGCAGCCCTTCGTGGCCACCCTGGCCATGATGGCGATCGCGCGTGGACTGACGCTTATCTACACGCAGGGACAACCGATCTCCGGGATGGGAGACAGCTTCACCGCCCTCGGCTCGAACTGGGGGCCGATCCCGGTTCCGGCCGTCATATTCGTGGTCATCTTCATACTGAGCCACATTGTGCTACAACGTACGCCCTACGGCGCGTACATCTACGCGGTCGGCGGCAACGAAGAGACGGCACGGCTGGCCGGTATAAACGTCCAGCTCGTCAAGCTTTCCTCCTACGTCGTCAGCGGCTCTCTGGCGGCCGTCGGTGGTATCGTTCTGGCCGCGCGCTTGTGGAGCGCCCAGCCGCAGGCGGCAAGCGGGCTGGAGCTGCAGGCCATCGCCGCCACCGTGCTCGGCGGCGCGTCACTCATGGGCGGCGCCGGAACGACCGTGGGCACCTTTGCTGGTGCCCTCATCATGGGTGTGCTCGCGAACGGCTTGAACCTCATCGGCGTATCCTCCTACATACAGCAGGTCATAACCGGCGCCATATTCATACTCGCGGTCATGCTCGACATGTGGACCAAGCGGAAAGAGCGGGCAACGGCTTGAACCGGCGACGGCGAATGAGCTCGCCGCAACTCGTGGTTTTCCTCTCCCGAAAGAAAAAACAGTGGCCATCCCTGCAGGCTTCCGTGTACGCTATCTTATAGAACAAGGAGCTATGCACCATGGACACAGACAAAGTTGGCAAGCCCTACGTCGTCGACATTGAAACACTGACTACAAAGAACAAGAACTTTCGGACCGCAGAATGGACCGGCGAGTTCCTGCAGATGACCACGATGTCCGTTCCCGTTGGTGGCGAGGTAGGATTCGAGATTCACGAAGACACCGATCAGTTTCTCAGGATCGAGGCCGGTAAGGCGCGGGTTGTCATGGGCAAAGAGAAAAACAATCTCGACTTCGAGCAGGAAGCCGAAGACGACTACGCCATTTTCGTACCGTCCGGGTACTGGCACAACATATTGAACACTGGAGATGAGCCGCTCAAGCTATACTCCATCTATGCGCCACCTCATCACCCTGTCGGCACTGTCCACGAGACCTATGAGATTGCGATGGCTGCCGAGGAAGACGAGGATCACTAGAGGAGCCCTGCAGGGCTATCCGGCCTGTAGTGGCTCCGCTGCGCTGTAGCAGATGAAAGGAACCTTTCCACGGGACCTTCAGTACGCCAAGTTCTCAGCCTACGGGTTCCTGAAGAACCTGCGGTTCTTCGAGCCGTTCATGATTCTGTTTCTCCTGGGGCAGGGGCTGTCTTATCTTCAGGTCGGGACGCTCTACGCGGTGCGCGAGATCCTGGTCAACGTGATGGAAATCCCGAGTGGTGCAGTTGCCGACGGCCTGGGACGGCGACGCACCATGGTTGCGTCGTTTCTCGGGTATCTCGTTTCCTTCGCTCTGTTCTGGGTGGGCTCGACCATGCAGCTTTTCCTCGGGGCTATCGTCTTTTTCTCCATCGGCGAGGCATTTCGCACGGGCACCCACAAGTCGATGATCTTTGCGTACCTGCGGATGAACAATCTGCAGCAGTACGGAAACGACTACTACGGTCACACGCGCTCGTGGTCTCAGCTGGGCTCAGCGACCTCGGCCATCATCGCCGCGGGAATCGTGTTCCTATCCCGGAACTATCGCGCCGTGTTCCTCTTCTCGATGATTCCCTACGTCCTCGATCTTCTCCTGATGCTCAGTTACCCCCGGGAGCTCGACGGGTCCGTCGAGAAGATTACCCTCAGGTCGATCGGCAGGAGTTTTCGTGAGGTCGGCAGAGGATTGGTGGAGACGGTGCGACGGCCCGGCGCCGCGCGCGCGGTCTTGAGCGCGTCATCCTTTGGAGGGTTCTACAAGGGTGGGAAGGATTACCTCCAGCCGATGATATCGGCCCTGGCGCTTTCTCTTCCCCTCGCCGGTGCTCTCCCTGCTCAGCGCCGGGAGGCGCTACTGATCGGAGCCGTATATACGGTGATCTATGTCCTTACCTCCTTTGCGTCACGCCACTCGGCGGCCCTTGCCGGACGATTCCCGAGCTCCGAGAGTGCCCTGAATCGGCTGCTCCTGCTCGGATTGGTGCTCGGGCTTACCGCCGGGCTTACCCGTTGGTACGGTCTCACCCTGGTACCGGTGATTCTGTTCCTGACGATCTATGCCCTGCAGAACCTGCGGCAACCGGTGGGCGTCTCCGTCGTGGCCGATCGGATTCCCGAGGAGGTCCTCTCTACGGTGCTTTCGGCCCAGTCCCAGTTGCAGAGTCTGTTTGCAGCCGTCGTGGCGCTCATCGTGGGTGCGACCGTCGACTACGTGGGCGGGAATGTCGGCGTGGGACTTGCGCTGTCGGCCGGTCTCGGCGTGGTTCTGTTCCCGCTTCTGCGGCTTGCGCCCAGAGCGCACGTGGAACAGGCCGGCTCCTGAGGAGTTCAATCACCCTCGCGCGCTCCTGCGACCAGCCGACAGTCAGCTCGAAACCGTTTGACAGGCCATTGCCCATATAGTAGTATTCAGCCCCGTTTCAGGGATGACGATACTATATATGGTGTAAAAGGGGCGCCGAGCATGCAGGATACATCGGTTTCGATTCTTTCGGACATAACGACATACATGAAATATGCCAGATACGTTCCGGGAAAGCGCAGACGAGAGACCTGGAGCGAGATCGTCGAGCGCAACATGGCGATGCACCTCGAGAAATTTCCGCAGCTATCCTCCGAGATCCGTGGCGCCTACGCCTACGTGTTCAACAAGAAGGTCGTGCCGTCGATGCGCTCCATGCAGTTCGCCGGCAGGGCGATCGAGGTGAACAACACACGTATGTACAACTGCTCGTTTCTGCCCGTCGACGACCCGGTGGCGTTCTCCGAGATCTTCTTTCTCCTTCTCGGGGGTACCGGAGTCGGGTTCTCCGTGCAGAAGGGGGACGTCGCGAAACTGCCGGCCGTACTCGGAGAGGCACCGCTTGGCGAAAACGAGCACCCGCGCGACGTGGTCGTGGCCGACAGTATCGAAGGCTGGGCGGACTCCGTCGCCGAGCTCGTGAACGGTTTTTTCCATGGGTCGCAGCCGGTGCGCTTCGACTACAGCCGCATCCGCCCCAAGGGGAGCCCGCTCGTGACCACCGGCGGCAGTGCACCCGGGCCGGGACCGCTCAAGGCCTGTCACGCGGCCATCGGCAGACTGCTTCGCGACGTCGTTCGAGAGCGTGGCCGCGGCACGACGCTACGTCCGATCGAGGTCCACGATATCGTCTGCCATATTGCCGATGCCGTGCTTGCCGGCGGAATCCGACGGGCCGCGCTCATCTCCCTGTTCTCTCCGGATGACGTCGAAATGATGGAGGCAAAGAGCGGACCCTGGTGGGAAAAACATCCCGAGCGAGCGCGGGCAAACAACAGTGTCGTGGTGGACCGCACCCGTGTGACCGAGGCGGAGTTCGATGCGTTCTGGGAGCACACGCGGCAATCGGACAGCGGGGAGCCGGGCATCTTCTTCACCAATGACCCCCGCTACGGCGCGAATCCCTGCTGCGAGATCTCCCTGCAGCCCTTTCAGTTCTGCAATCTCACCGAGCTCAACGTCTCCAACGTCACCGACCAGCGCGACCTCAATGAGCGCGCCCGCGCGGCGGCGTTCATCGGCACACTTCAGGCATCCTACACCGATTTCCACTACCTGCGGGACCTGTGGCGCGAAACTACCGAGAGCGAGGCGCTTCTCGGCGTCTCGATGACCGGCATCGCCTCGGGCAACGTGCTCAAGCTCGATCTCGAAGAGGCCGCCCGCGAGGCGGTCGCGGAAAACCGCCGCACCGCAGAGCGCATCGGCATCCGAAGTGCGGCCCGCGTGACCACCGTGAAGCCCTCGGGCACGACCTCGCTGGCCCTCGGCACCTCGTCAGGTATCCACGCCTGGCACAATGATTACTTCGTCCGGCGTATTCGGGTTGGAAAAAGCGAACCCATCTACACCTATCTCGCCGAGCACTACCCCGAGCTCGTGGAGGATGAGCGCTTCCGCCCCGAGTCCATGGCCGTGATCTCCGTTCCCGTGAAGGCGCCTGACGGCGCGATCCTGCGCACCGAGAGCCCGCTCGACACTCTCGAGCGCGTGAAGCACGTGCAGAAGTACTGGATACGCCCGGGCCACACCGACGGGCCCAACACTCACAACGTCTCGGTGACCGTGAATGCCAAAGAGCACGAGTGGGATGATGTCGGACGCTGGATGTGGACGAACCGCGAGTTCTACAACGGCATCACCGTTTTCCCCCACGACGGCGGCACATACGAGCAGGCGCCCTTCGAGGACATCACCCGGGCGGAGTACGAGCGCATGGCGGCCGTGCTCCGCGACATCGACCTTACCGGGATCACAGAGGAGGCCGATAACACGCTGTTGCAGGGTGAGATTGCCTGTTCCGGCGGCGCCTGTGAGATCACCGGCTCGACCGCCGCCGAATCCATGGGTGCATGAGGCAGGATGCGGAGGTAAACGAGGTGTGCTAAAATCCGTGGAATGAACACCCTGATCGAGAATCTTGACTACGTCGTAACCGACACGGGCGTACTGGAGAATCGCAGCATAGTTATAGAGGGTGCGCGGATCACGAGTATACGACCTGCCGGTTCCGGCGCGGGGGCGGGCAGCTCAGGGGTGTCGGATGTCTCTCGCACCATATCCGGCACGGGCCGTGCCGCGTTGGCCGGACTGAAGAACGCGCATACCCACGCGGCGATGACGCTCCTGCGAGGCTACGGCGATGACATGAGGCTGCAGCCCTGGCTGGAGAACCTCATCTGGCCGGCCGAGGGCAAGCTGACACCGGAAGACGTCTACTGGGGCACGCGGCTTGCCGCAATCGAAATGATCCGAAGCGGCACCACATTCGCCCACGACATGTACTTCTATCCGGCGGAGGTCGTGCGGGCATTCCGGGACTCAGGGATGCGTGCGGCAGTCGGTCTGGCTCTTTTTGACTTCGGTGATCCGGAGAATCGTCGCGGGCAGCAGAAGAACGTCGAGTCCTTCCTGCGAGAATATGGCGCGGCGCCGCCGGGCGCCGGTGACCGCGTGTTCCTTACCATGGCGCCGCACAGCGTGTATACCTGCAGCCCCGAGTTGCTCGTCTGGGCAGCAGAGGTCGCAGAGGCGCAGGGTCTCGTCTACCACACCCACATGAATGAAACGCAGCAAGAGGTGGATCAATGTCTTTCCGCTCACGGTGTGCGGCCCTTTGTTCACCTCGACAGCATCGGCGTCCTCGAGCGCGTCGGAAGCAGAACGGTTGCGGCGCATACCATCTGGCTGGATGAAGCCGAGCTCGATCTCGTGTCAGGCCACGGCGTGACGGTCGTGCATAATCCGGCAAGCAACATGAAGCTCTCTTCCGGGTGTTTCCCGTGGAAGGAACTGCACGAGCGCGGGGCCCGGATGCTGCTCGCCCCCGATGGCGTTGCCAGTAACAACAGCCTCGACATGTTTGACGAAATGAAGCTCGCGGCACTTCTGCAGAAACACCACTACGGCGACCCGACACTTCTGCCGGCCGAGGAGACGCTTGCCGTCGCCACCGGCGCGCGCAGCACCGTATTCGGGTCTCACGGAGTCGGTGGCGCGCTTGCCGAAGGCGGACCCGCGGACCTCGTTCTTGTCGATGTGACTGCCCCCCGCATGACTCCTTCTCACAACCTCGTGAGCAACCTGGTGTATGCGGCAGATAGCTCGGTGGTGGACACGGTCATCTGCGATGGCGAGCTTCTGATGGAACACGGCTCGGTAGCTGAGGAAGAGACCGTCGTAGCCGAGGCCTCGCGCTGTGCAGCCGAGCTGGTGCGCCGCGCCCGCTCAGGCTGAGGAAACGCGCTGCGGAGCGCTTTCGGCGAGCTTCCGAAGCACGCCGGCAGCATTCGGCGTCTTTGATAGCAGGATCATCGCAGCGATGATGAAGGGCTTGTACCCGGCCTCGCGATAGGTTGCGACCCGGTGCTTCTCGAAGACGTCGACCGAGACCTCGCCGCGCTCGCAGCTTACACCGGATATGTCCGCCGGGAGACAGTGCATGTAGAGCGCGTCGTTGGTGGTGCCCATGCGATCGGCGTTGCACTCCCAGTCCATATGCCTGGCATTTTCCTGCAGGGCCTGCTGCTCCAGTCTCTCAAGCCCGCCCGCGTCCCCGGCGGCGAGGAAATCGGTTCGTTTCTGCATGACATTGAACGGCGCCCAGCTCTTCGGATAGACGATATCAGCGTCGGCAAACGCCTCGTCCATCGAGTTGCTCACCGAGAATCGTCCGCCGGCGTTCTGCGCGAACTCACCGGCCTGCGCCTCGAGCTCGGGGACCAGATTATAGCCCTCCGGATAGGCCAGCCGGACGTCCATCCCGAACCGGGTCATAAGCGAGATAACGCCCTGCGGCACCGACAGCGGCTTGCCGTAGGACGGCGAGTAGGCCCAGGTCATTGCAATCTTCTTGCCGCGGAGTTTCTCGAGACCGCCGAACTCGTTCGCAAGATGCTGCAGGTCGGCCATGGCCTGGGTGGGATGGTCGCGGTCGCACTGCAGGTTCACGATGCTCGGCCGCCGTTCGAGAAGCCCCGCCTCATGCGCGTCAGTAAGCGACTCGCCGACTTCGACCATATACTCGTGTCCGTGACCGATGTACATGTCGTCCCGGATGCCGATGACCTCGCTCAGAAACGAGATCATGACGGCCGTTTCGCGGACAGTCTCGCCGTGGGCGATCTGACTCTTCTTCTCGTCGAGGTCCTGCACGGCGAGACCGAGGAGATTGGCAGCCGAGGCAAAGCTGAAGCGCGTCCGGGTCGAGTTGTCACGAAAGAGGGATACGGCAAGCCCGGAATCGAAGATGCGCGGGGAGATGCCGTCCGAACGCAGTCGGCGAAGCGCCTGCGAAACGGTCAGAACCGCACGGAGCTCGTCCGGGCTGTGGTTCCAGGTCAGAAGGAAATCTGAGCCGGACATCGATTCGAAAGAGAGCGATTCGAGCTCATGCAACAGTGTGGACATATCGGCAGTGTTCATGAGACGGGATTATAGCGGCTGCGGCTGCGTGACGCAAAGGTGTGCGGACACCGGCGCCGCCATGCGGCGACCGGCCCCGGTAGATGCGCGAACGATATTTCCGTATAGTGCAGTCAGTCCGCGATTCTCGTTTCCGGAGTGTCTCCCGTGATCAACCTGAAGGTTCAGCCTGATATCCGTCGTCGCAATATCGATCGGTGTCGCGAGCGCTCGATCCTGCTCCCCACCTTTGCCCAGATGCGCAACCCCTCGCAGATTTCCGCGTCGGTGCGCAAACGGCTGCGCTCGGTCGGCCTGTGGGACCTCGACCCGCTTAACCTCTTTCGCATCACCTGGAAGAACGAGGCGGTTGATCACGGCGGGACGTTTGCCGGCGTCAACGCGATGGAGATCCCGTCCTCGCTGACAGGCGTCCCGGCCCGCATCATCGCACTGGTCGGGCACTGGTTTCCCACCGGTGCGCACAAGGTCGGTGCCACCTACGGCTGCCTTGCGCCGGAGCTCGTCCGTGGCGGCTTCGACGCCCAGAAACAGAAAGCGGTCTGGCCCTCGACCGGCAACTACTGCCGCGGCGGTGCGTACAACTCGGCGCTCCTCGGGTGCGACTCCGTCGCCATCCTTCCGGAGGGGATGAGCAGCGAGCGCTTCGAGTGGCTGAGGAACATTGCCGGGGAGATCATCTCCACCCCCGGCACCGAAAGCAACGTCAAGGAAATCTTTGACAAGTGCAACGAGATCGATGCGACCCGCGGCGATGAAGTCGTCATTTTCAACCAGTTCTCCGAGCTCGGAAACTACCTCTGGCACTACGAAGTGACCGGCTCGGCCATTGCCGAGGTCCTGGAGACGGCGCTTGCCGACGGCGGACACTACGCGGGCTACGTGTCCTCTACGGGATCGGGCGGGACGCTGGCGGCCGGTGACCGGCTCAAGCAGCTCTACCCGACCAGCGTCAACGTTGCGGCCGAGGCGCTGCAGTGCCCCACACTGCTGCGAAACGGATTCGGCGAGCATCGCATCGAGGGGATCGGCGACAAGCACGTGCCGTGGATTCACAACGTGCGAAACACCGACATGGTTGTCGGTGTCGACGACAACGACTGTATCGATCTCATGCGGGTATTCAACGAGCCCGCCGGGCATCGATATCTCGAGGACGCCGGTGTCGATGCCGCCACGGTCCAGGCCCTGCCCATGATCGGCATCTCCGGCATCGGGAATGTCATCGCGGCAATCAAGGCGGCCCGCTACTGGGAGCTCGGTGCGGATGATGTTCTCGTTACGGTATTCACCGACTCCATGCAGCTGTACAACTCTCGGGTTGCCGAGGAGCGCGAGCGTCACGGGGACCTGGATGAGGTGAACGCCGCGCGGGCAGTTGCCGGTGCCCTCGAGCGGCAGTCCATCGACGACACGCTCGAACTGTCCTACTACGAACGGCTTCGCATTCACAATCTCAAGTACTACACCTGGATCGAGCAGCAGGGGAAGGACGTGGAAGAACTCAAGGCCCAGTGGTACGACCGCGAGTACTGGCTGCGTGTTCAGGAACGTGTGGGCGAAATCGACCGGCTCATCGACGAATTCAACGAAGAGGTCCTGGGATAACCGCCGCGGCGGTTTGCGGCACGGCCGTGTCTCCCGGCGGCGCCCTGCGGTTCCCGCCCGCGGCTAGCCTGCCACCCCGGCCATGAGGCTTCCAACGCGCTCCACTTCGGCGTCGGCGCGGTCGAGCACGCCGACGATGCGTCCCGCATAGATCACGGCCACTCTGTCCGAGAGCTCCCGGATCTCATCAAGGTCCTCCGAGATGAGGAGAATCGCGGTGCCGGCATCCCGCTGGGCCAGAAGGGTTCGATGGATGTACTCGGAGGCACCAATGTCCACACCCCGCGTCGGCTGTGAGGCGATGAGCACGGTCGGCCTGCGCGACAGCTCCCGCGCGAGAATGAGCTTCTGAATGTTTCCACCGGAGAGGTTCTTGAGCGGTGTCTCGAGGCTCGGTGTTTTCACCGCGTACTCCTTGACGAGGCGCCGGGCGTGGCGCTGCATTTCCCCGAAGCGAAGGAAGAGCCATCGGCGGAACTGCGAGGATTCGTGGTCCCGCAGAAAGACATTCTCCTCAACCGTGAACTCTCGAATCGCTCCGTCGCGCATGCGTTCCTCCGGGATGAAGGATACGCCCGCTTTCACACGCTCGTTGAGGTGTGCTGTGGTGAGGTCCTGTCCGAGAACGTCGATCGTCCCCGAGGAAACCAGCCGTACCCCCGCCAGAGCCTCGGCAAGCTCCCGCTGACCGTTTCCCGAGACGCCGGCGAGTCCGAGGATCTCACCGGTATCGACGTGGAGGTCCACTCCGCGGACGATCTCCTCACCGCGGTCGCCGGTTACCCGCAGGTCCCGGACGACGAGACCGGCCTCGCCGGGACTGGGCTCGCGGTGGGTCTGCGGCTTGAGCTCGCGGCCGACCATGAGCGTGACGAGCTCCTCGCGGGTGACCTCGGCGGTGCGTCGCGTTCCCACGGTGATCCCGTCCCGCAGTACGGTCACGCGATCGCTCACGTCGAGGACCTCGTGGAGCTTGTGCGAGATGAATAGAAGTGAGTGGCCTTCGGCCACCATCCGTTTGAGCGTGGCGAAGAGATCGCTCACCTCCTGGGGCGTGAGTACCGCGGTCGGCTCATCGAGAATGATGAGGCTCGCGCCGAGATCGAGGGCCTTGAGGATCTCAACCCGCTGCTGCTCGCCGACCGAAAGCTGCCAGACGCGCGCGTCGGGATCGACCTGCAGTCCGTAGTCGCGCGAGAGCAGCCGGATCCGCTCGCCGACCCGATCGAGGTCGAGGCGGATACCACGACTGGAGCGGCGCCCCAGCGCCACGTTCTCGGCCACGGTCATGGTCGGGATCAGCATGAAGTGCTGGTGGATCATGCCGATACCTGCGCGAATGGCGTCCGCCGGCGATCGGAACAGGACGGGCGTCCCGTTGATGCGGATCTCTCCCTCGTCGGGCTCGTACATCCCGTAGAGTTGCCGCATCAACGTGCTCTTGCCCGCCCCGTTCTCCCCGAGAATTGCATGCGCCTCACCGGACCGCACGTCCAAGGACACGCCGTCGTTGGCGCGGACCCCCGGAAACTCCTTCACGATATCGACCATCTCCATGTGATCGATGCGCGGCGGTTCGCTCTCCCGGCTGCGTCGGTGCATGCCTCGTATCCTCTGCCTATGGTTCCACGCTGACCGAGCCGTCAACGATACCTTCGATGGCCGACTCTGCCGCTGCGGTCGCCTCGTCGGGGATGTCGAACTCCTCGTTGTAGGCGATCTTGAGGCCCTCGTTGGCCAGGCTGAGGATGTACGTCTCACCACCGTAGACACCGTCCTGGGCGTTCATGATCATTTCCTCGAGCATCATCGTCCAGTCGTAGACCTGAGAGGCAACAACCAGATCAGGGGCCAGTGATGCCTGATCGGCCTGGGTGCCGAACCAGAGCACGTCGCCGGCCTCCTGGGCGGCGCCGATGGAGCCCACGACCGACTGAGAGGACCCGGTGAGGATGTCCGCACCGTTGGAGATGTGTGTCTGGGCGGCTGCCGTCATCAGTGCCACGTCCGAGAAGGACCCGGTCCAGGTCTGGGAGACCCGCGCGTCCGGCCGAACGGACTCGACACCCTGCACGAAGCCGCTGATGTAGGTGCGGGCGTCGCCCACCTCGACCGGGCCGGTAACACCGATGCGCCCACTGTCGGTCATGAGACCCGCCATCACGCCGTTCACGTAGCCGCCTTCCTCGGCCGCGGCGGTGTAGGCGTAGACGTTGTCGAGGCCGAAGGTGTTCACGTCCGTACCCCAGGCAAAGGCTGTCTCGGGAAACTCCGGCGCCAGGTCCTCGACGAACGTGCCGTACTGCGAGCCGTGAGCGATCACCAGGTCATAGCCCTGCGATGCATAGTCGCGCACCGCCGCTGAGGCGTCGGGAACGTTGAACATGTTCTCCGAGTACACCAGCTCGAGAGCGCTCTCACCGCCCATGTCCTCCTGCACGGTCGTCAGAGCCGACCACATTGACTGGCTGAACGCCGTATCGGTGGTAGCACTCGGCATAACGACCGCAACGCGAAACGGTGCGTCGCCGGCCTCGCCCTCCGCCTCGGCACCTCCGCCGGCAAACAGCGTGACCGTACCCAGAACCATCAACAGAACCAACGAAATCGAAACTGTTCGCGTGGTCATACTCCCTCTCCTTTTCGAGCGTTGTCTGCCTCCATGGGCAGCTTATGCATGCTTCAGTTCTCCCCCCTCAGGAAGGGCTTGTTCAGCGCCGCCGGTTTTCGCCCCCGATACACCGTGACCGTGAGTGCAACGATGGTGAGGATGTAGGGCAGCATGTTCGCGAGGCTCGCCGGCACGTTGACGCCCAGCACCTGCAGCCACAGCTGGATCGAGTTAGCCACGCTGAAGAGCAGGGCGCCAAGCATGACGCCGACCGGCGTCCAACCGCCGAAGTAAACGAGGGCCACCGCGATGAAACCCTGCCCGGCGGTCAGGTTATCCTGGAAGAGATTCGTAACCGAGATCGAAAGCGAGGCCCCGGCGAGCCCCGCCAGTACCGCGCCCAGACAGACGCTCATATAGCGTACGAGGTTCACCGGCACGCCCCGTGAATCGGCCGCTGCCGGGTTCTGCCCCACCGACTTGATCGTCAGACCGATGGTCGTGCGCTCGAGAATCCACCACGAGACGGGCACGAGGGCGAAGGCGATATAGACGAGGATGGTGTTGTTGAACAGGATCGGGCCGAGGATGGGGATCTCGCCGAGAAGCGGTATCTGCAGCCGCGGAAAGCCGCGAACCGTCTGGACGGTCCCGACGAGCTGCTTGAAAAGCAGGCTCGACATCCCGAGGCCGAACATCTGCAGGCCGATGCCGCTCACGCCCTGCTCCGCTTTGAGTGTCACACTGACGAAAGACATCATGAGGCCCATGACCAGCCCGATGATCATCGCCACGAGGACACCGAGCCAGAGGCTGGCGGTTGTCAGGACCGCGTAGAATGCCCCGAAGGCTGCGAGAAGCATGATACCGTCCACGCCGAGATTGAGGACGCCGGAGTTCTGCGAGAAGGTCTCCCCGAGGGCGGCGAACAGCAACGGGGTGGCCAGCGTGAGCATCGTGCTGAGCATGCCGGTGAGTACCGAGACGTTGAATACTTCGTTCATTCGGCTGCCTCCACGCGCACGCCGGCGCGCGCTTTCTCTATCCAGCGACGTGTCCAGACCGCCGATCCGGAGACGAACAGGACCACCAGCCCGAGGATCGCGCTGACGAGGGCAGACGGTACCTGCACCGCCCGCTGCATCGTGTCCGCGCCGACGAGCAGTGCGCCGAAAAACATCGATGCCGGGATGAGCCCGAGGGGATGGAGCCATCCGAGAAGGGCGGCAACGATACCCGTAAAGCCGTACCCGCTGGTGAATCCCTCGATGAGTCGGTAGTGCACCCCCATGACCTCTACCGCGCCCGCCATGCCGGCGAAACCGCCGGCGAGCGTGAGGGAGAGCGCCTGGTGAAACGGTACCGCGATGCCCGAATACCGTGAGGCGTTGGGGTTCAGCCCCGTCGCGCGGATCCGGTAACCCACCGTCGTCCGCCAGAGAAAGAAGAATACGACAACCGCCATGATGAGCGCGAGGAAGATACCCGAATGCAGCAGGGTTCGCGGGATGAGTCGCACGAGGCGCGTCTGCTCCGGCAGTCTCGCCGATTGCATCAGAAACGTCCCCGCCTCGATGCCGGCCGGATCCATGAGTGGCCCCTGGAGCAGGAAGTTCATGAGCTGCAGGGCGATGGAGTTCATCATCACAGTGGTGAGAATCTCGTTCACATTATAGCGGGCTTTGAGAACGCCCGGCACGAAACCCCAGACAGCCCCACCGGCGAACCCCATC
Organism: Spirochaetota bacterium; assembly: GCA_009908925.1. Classification (GTDB taxonomy): domain Bacteria; phylum Spirochaetota; class Spirochaetia; order DSM-27196; family PWMO01; genus JAAAOH01. The sequence continues at coordinate 16,398 of JAAAOH010000318.1, forward strand.
ACGACGAGTGAGGGCGTCAGCAGCCACCCAGGCCAGTGGGAGGCCTGTAGCGAGAACCACGCGGCGAGCAGCGCCCCGGAAATCATCTGACCGCGTCCCCCGATGTTGATGCAGCTCGCCCGAAAGGCGATACAGATCCCGAGCCCTACGAGGAGCAGCGGCGTTGCCTTCACCAGGGTCTGCGTCAGTCCGAAGGTCGTGCCGAGGGCCCCCCTGAGCATTGCCCCGTAGGCAGCGAGAGGATTTGCCTGCAGGAGCAATAGAAAGAGAGCGCTCACGATGAGGGCCGCAGCGACGCCGGTGACGGGAACGAGGAAACGTATGCCGGACTCTTTCCAGTCATGTCGGGTAAGGCTCACGGGTAGTGAGGTAGCAAGTGCCGTACCAAACACCCGTTGCGAAACGCGAGCTACAACATGTTACATTGGAGAGGAATAGAGAAGAGTCTCGATCGGGCCACGTGCCCGTGACGCCGTCATCCTACGTCGATGTAGTTTTCTGGATCTGAAGCTACAATTATGTATGAAGGCCGTCGGTCGCGCGTACCCGGCCTTCGGGTGCCATTGGCAGTGTTTCAGGGTAGACGCCCGTCGCATCGTGGATCGCCGCGGCAATGGCCGGTGCGGCCGGGTTGAGGGGAATCTCGCCGATTCCCTTCGCGCCGAAGGGGCCGTTGGGATCCGGCGCCTCGACGATGAACGTGGAAAGGCGCGGCGCGTCAGTGAACCGCGGCAGGCCAAGGGCGTTCATCGTCGTGGTCGCACGGCCGTTTCGGCCGCATTCGAAGTGCTCGCGCACGCCGAAACCATAGCCCATGACGGCGGCGCCCTCCAGCTGCCCCCGGACGTTCCCGGGGTGCAGGGCCCGGCCGACGTCCTGGGCGGTGATGAGCCGCAGCACACGCAGGTCCCGACCGTCCGGGGAGACCTCGACAACGGCTGCCATGCTCGTAAAGCAGTAGGCAAAGTGGATGGGGTAGCCGTCGTCGGCGGGCGGAGCCGCATCATCCACAAACTCCGGTAGCACCACCGTCGCAGGCGGCCGGTACCGGTACTCGAACCGCAGCTGGTCCCCGGCGGCCGCGCGTCCGGTCGCGCGCTCGACAAGGGCTGCCCTGGCCCAGCGCGGGGGCCGGAGGGACTCACCGGCGCGGTCGGCGGTTCCGGGTGGCGACTCCCCGACACCGTCGTCGGTCCCCGGCCCCAGTCCGGCCGCCACGGCGAGCTCGCGGGCCGCCCCGGCGACCGCGTTGCCGCTTATGAAGGTCTGGCGGGAGGCCGTGGTCATGCCGGCATCCGGACAGACCTGTGTATCGCTCGAGATTACCTGCACGAGTCCGAAAGGCACCGAGAGCGTGTCCGCCGCGATCTGTGCCATCACCGTATCGGAGCCCTGACCCATGTCGGTTGCCCCGACGTAGACCACGATCGTGCCGTCCTCGCGCAGCTCTACCGCAGCTGATGCCTCATCGGGAAGCCCCTTGCCGATGCCGACGTTCTTGTAGGCCCCCGCGAAGCCGACGCCGATGCGCTTACCCGGGGCAGGTGTGAGCTCTGCCCGCACCCGCTCGAGCTCCCCGGCAACACGCTCGATGGTTTCCGGATAGCCTGTGCCCTCTCCGAGTCGGTGGCCGGTCGCAGTTACCTTCCCCGGGGCAAGAGCGTTTCGTCTTCTGAGATCGACGGGATCAATGCCGAGGCGTCGGGCGATCTTGTCCATCTGGACCTCGACTGCAAAACTGATCTGCGTGCTCCCGAAGCCCCTGAACGCACCGGCGGGATTGGTATTGGTGTATACGCCGATGGATTCGACGTCCGCGGAGGGCACTTCGTAGGGGCCGCCGGCCATGACCGCAGTGCGAAAGACTACGGGCTTCGTCAGCGAGAGATAGGCGCCTGCATCACAGACGGTGCGGGTGCGTACGGCGAGGAGCCTTCCGTCGGCGCGCACCGCGTGGGCGATCCGGATGCGCGAGGCGTGCCGCTTGGTGCTGATGCGGATCGAAGAGGTTCTGTCGAGGGTGACCTTCACCGGCACACCGAGCAGGTACGAAGCGAGGGCCGCGTGGATTTGAACGGTCGGCTCTTCCTTGCCGCCGAATCCCCCGCCGGCGGGGGTGTAAACGACGCGCACCGCGGACTCATCGAGCGCAAGCGACGCGGCGATCATCTCGCGGAAGGCGCCGGATCCCTGATTCGCGGTGTAGACCGTCACCTGCGGCGCCTCACCGGGGACGGCAAGGCAGCTCTCCGGCTCGAGATAGGCGTGCTCGACCGGTTGGGTGTGGTACTCGCCCTCGACGACGAGATCCGCCTCCGCGAAGGCACGCTCCGCGTCCCCACGGGTGAATCGCACGGTTTCGGCAACATTGCCGCCCTCGTGGAGCTCCGGCGCGCCGGCCGCGAGGGCCTCGTCCGGCCCGTGGAGGACCGGCAGCCCTTCGTACTCGGCGCGAACCTTCCCGGCCGCGCGACGGGCCGCGGCTTCGGTCTCGGCAACGACGAAGGCGACAGGCTCGCCGCGGTAGCGAACGAACTCATCCGCGAGTACGGGCTGGTGCGGGACGAAGAGGCCGAAGCCGTTCCGGCCCGGGATGTCCGCGGCAGTGAGCACGCGCACCACACCGTCGGTGGCGGCCGCGGCGGAGGTATCAACTCGAACGAACCGGGCGTGGTCTCCCTCGCTGAACGCAAGCGCCCCGTAGAGCATTCCCTCGGCGCTGTAGTCGGCTGCGAACACGCGCGCGCCCGTGACCTTCGCCCGCGCATCCACACGCTCTACAGACGTGCCGACCGCGGGGCCGTCGGCGGCGACGCCGCGCGACGTCGCGTCGGTGGCCACGGCCGGCGGAATGGCGGCGCCTGCGCGCATGAGGGTTGCAGCACGCTGCACTGCGCGCACGATTGCGGCGTAGCCTGTGCAGCGGCACAGATTGGGATCGAGGGCGTTTCGGATGGCCTCCTCGTCCGGGTCGGGCGTGCGCTCGAGAAGCCCGCGGGCGGCCATGATCATGCCGGGGGTACAGAAGCCGCACTGGACCGCGTTCTCGTCGATGAAGGCCTGCTGGATGGGATGAAAGCTGCCGTCGCGGCTCATACCCTCGATGGTGAGAATATCCGCCCCCTCGAGGTCTGCAATCCGGGTCGTGCACGCCCGCTTTACCTCACCGTCGATGAGCACCGAGCAGCTTCCGCACTGCCCGACGCCGCAGCCGTTCTTCGTGCCGATGAGCCCGAGTTCCTCCCTGAGGAAGGTGAGAAGCCGCGCGCCGCGCTCCGCATCTACCCGGTGCTGTTCGCCGTTCACGGTGAGGGTGATCGATGCGCTCATGTCGTCGATTCCGGCAGGTTGCAGGGAAGCTCGGCGTAGAATGCCGCCGCGACCGGCAGGTCGGACACGCGCAGCCGCTCGTTCGGTGCGTGGGCCTGGTCCTCATCGCCCGGCCCGAAGCCGATGAGCGGGACCTCGTGCATGCCGCAGATCGACACGCCGTTCGTGGAGAAGGTCCACTTGTCGACGACCGGATCGGAGCCGTAGAGTGCCTTGTAGGCGGCGACGCCGGACTGTACCAACGGATGGTCGGCGGGGATCTTCCAGGTCGGGAAGTAGAGCTCCTGCCCGTAAGTGGTACCTTTCCAGCTGGTGTTGGAGTAGTAGGGAATCTCGACGGAGTCGATCTCCCCCGCACCGGCTTCCATCACCTCCTCGACGGCCGTCTCCTTCGTCTCGCCCCAGGTCAGACGCCGGTCGAGGTAGAGCTCGGCCAGGTCCGGCACAGCGCACTGCGAGGGACCGTGAGCATGCACCTGGCTCACCACGATGGTTCCCTTGCCGAGGAAGTCGTCAGCGTCGGGTTCGAGGTTCTCGTTGAGTCGCTCGAGCGCAAGAACCGTTCGTGCCGCCTTGTAGGAGGCGTTCTCGCCCCGCTCCGGGGCACTGCCGTGGCTCGAGACGCCCTTGAAGTGCACCTTCATCTCCATACGGCCGCGGTGACCGCGGTAGAGCCGGCAGCTCGTGGGCTCGCTCGACACCGCAAAGGCGGGGCGGAGCTTCTCCTCCTCGATGAGGTAGCGCCAGCACATACCGTCACAGTCCTCTTCGAAAACCGTGAAGGTGAAGTAGACCGCGTACGGACCGGTGTAACCGATCTCCTTGAGAATGCGCCCGGCGGTGATCATGGACGCCGCCCCGCCTTTCTGGTCGGAGGCACCGCGACCGTAGAGCCAGCCGTCCTCCACATTGCCCGAGAACGGATCGCGGGTCCACTGCGACGGATCGCCGACGTGCACCGTATCCACATGGGCGTCGAAGGCGATGGCCTTTTCTCCCTCGCCGACGCGGCATACGAGGTTTCCCAGCCCGTCGTAGCGCACCTCGTCGAAGCCGTAGCCACGGCACAAGCCCTCGATAACCCCGAGTACCTCGCCCTCTTCCCCGCCGTAGGATCGCGCCTTCACCAGCCGCGACAGGATCTCCGTCGTGTCGTCTGCGTAGGCTTCGGCCCGTTTGCGTATCTCTTCCGACTGCTGCATAGATCCGGCTCCTTTTACTCCGTCATCCGTTTCCACAACGCCTCCGCCACCGCTCGGGCGTCGGCGTATATCGGTTCTATATCGAAAGGGAACTGCCGTTCAGCGTAGACGAGACGGCCGTCGATCACGACTGTGTTCACCTCCGCGCTCTTCATCGCAAAGGCGATATGTCCGGCTATGTTGTCCGGCACAAGCGCTGTGGGGCTGCGGTAGTCGAGCATCACCAGATCCGCAACCGCACCCCCCTCGAGTCTCCCGACCTGTGCGTCGAAGTGCCGCGAGGCCATGCGATGGCCACCCGATAGCTCACCGACCACCTCGTCGATGCCGAGCGGGCCGTGTGCATCGCGATGCTTGAACCACGCGATCGTCGCCTCCTCGAACATGTCGCTCGTTATGCCGTCGGTGCCGAGTGCCCGGTTCGCGAGTTCGCCGAGCATGCCGTTGTAGCCGACCCCATTGTTCATGTTCGACCGCGGATTGTGAACCAGAAAGGCATCGGCCGCGTTGATCGCCACCCGGTCTTCGGAGGAGAGATGGAGGCCGTGGACGAGTATGCTCTTCGCGTCGAGAAGGCCGTGCGCGGAGAGGCGGTCGGTGAGCGCGCAGCCGTAATCGCGACGGCAAGTCGCCGTGTCGACGGGGTCCTCGCCGATGTGCATATGGATCCCGAGTCCCGTGCGCTCACGGAGTGTGCCAAGCGAGGCGAGGGTCCCCTCGTCGAGCGTGAAGAGTGCATGGGCACCGATGGCCGCGCCGAGAAGAGGGGCAGCGCGTCCAGTGTTGCGGGCGGCCTCGCGCTCGGCGGCAGCCGCACGGGCCCAGGCTTCGTTCTCGGCCAGCGCGTCGTCACGAACGACCGGGCCGTCGCGGTCCGATGTCTCGTAGCAGAGAAGCCCACGCAGTCCCACGCGCCGGAACTCCCCGGCGATGATATCGAGCGAGCCGCGCACGTGGCCGGTAGAGGCGTGATGATCGACCACCGTCGTCGTTCCCGACTGCACCGCCTCGAGGGCGTTCACGGCCGCGGATGCGCGGATCGCTTCCGCACCGAGGGAGCGGTCGAGCCGCCACCAGAGGTTCTCGAGAATGGCGGTGAAATCCGGCATCGGGCCGAGCGGAGCGGTGATGCCGCGGGCGAGGCCGGAGTAGAAGTGGGTGTGGGCGCAGACGAGGCCCGGCATGACGATCCGATCTCGCGCGTCGATGCGTTCGGCGGCGGCCCCGTCGGCGGCGCCGCCGGTATCAACCGTCCGGGCGGCCGCCCCGGGGCCGACGTCCACGATCGCGCCGTTCTCGCAGATGATGTCGCAGTGCTCTGTCACCGATGCAGGGTCCAGCTGCACCGCGGTGGCGTTCTCGATAATCAGCATCATGAGCCTCTCGGGAGGAGATATGAGTAGTCGGTGAGAATCCGGCTCACCAGCACGGCAATCGAGCCGTCGGGGTCGTCGATGAGGGGCCTGCGGGTAAGATCATCCTGTCTGCGACACTGCCCCGTCCCGCCGAGGCGTGTCCGCACGAGAAGTTCCTCGCCGGCCGGCACGAAGCCTGGAGCTTCAGAGAACTCGAAGCGTTCGACGGAGGGGAAAATGGTGAGCTTCTCGCGATGGGGCCGTGCCGGGTAGGGGCAGAACGTTTCGCAGTTCCCGCAGTCGTTGCACCACGCATCGAGGTGGACGACCTGATACGGATCTCGGAGTCCGTCGTCGCGCCGCATCTCGACCGCCACGTTCGCGCGGTTGGGGCAGACCTGAACGCACTTGAGGCAGACAGCATCGCACTCGAGGCAACGAGCGAACTCCACCTGTGCGACCTCCTCGTCCGTTCCCCGTGCCGGCCCGATCCGGCGCCCCGCCTTCAGCCGGATCTCATCGGCGTGCTCGGCCGACGTTTTCTTCCGGCGGCTCTCTCGCTCCGTGTCCGGCACATCGGGCGCCATCTGCTTTCCCGCGGCGATGAGCTCGATGATGCTGGGGCGCGGGTCCGGCACCGGCTGACGGACGACGATAGTGTCTGCGCCGGCGTTTGCCCCGGCGCCCGCCACGGTATCCCGCACGGTGTCCACCCCGGCGAACCGCACGCCGGTTGCTTCGATACGCGCGAGGTCGGCATTGACCGCATCCTCCGCAATGCGATACGCCGCGAGCTCCGAGGCGATGCGCGCGGCCACCGCGGCGCGCGGGTCGGATACGGTTACCGGGTGGCCGGCGCGGGCGTAGAAATAGGCGGCGCTCATCCCCTGAACACCGGGCTCCTCGGCGAGCACCGAGGGCCCGGCGGTTGCCGGGGCCCCCGTGGATTCCACGTCCCGGCGGATCGCGTCGGTTGCTCGCGCTTCCTCGGCGCGGCGTACCGCGACTCCTTTGATCTTCCGGATCTGCACGGGCCCTTCGTACTCGATGCGCGTGCATGCCTTCGCGCAACGCTGATCGCAGAGGGCTGCAGTCAGTGCGGGAAACGGGTTTGTCTCGGCGACGCACCGAAGGGCCTCGTCGGGCGCCCCGGTCGCGGCGGCACGCATGTAGCCGGGTACGTCCTGAGAAATCGGGCAGGCTTCGACGCAGGGTGCGACGAAACAGTCGATCACCGGAAGAGCGCCGCCGACCCGTGCCGTGGTGGCCCCTCGGCGGACGCGCATGTCGTAGCGACCCGACACCGCGGCGGCAAGAGCGGCAAGCCGGTCCGCGCTCGGCATGAGCCTGGTCGGCGAGCTCGCTCCCTCAGCACCTGCAGCGAGCGCGCCGGACGCGGCACGTGCAACCGCTCCCAGGCGTCCGTACCCGCCGGGCTTGAGAAGGTCGGTGGAAACGGTGACTGGCGCGAGCCCGCACCCGAGAAGCTCTTCGATATTGCCGGCGGTTGCGCCTGCCGAGTAGGAGACCGGGAGGGGGACCTCGAGGTCACCGAGAAGCCGGGCGGCAAGTGCGACCGTTATCGGAAGCAGGGCCTTCCCGGAGAGGTACTCGGTGTCGCAGGGGAGCCGGCTGCGCTCGTTGGTAACGGGGAGGGTGTTGCTGAGCTTCACGCCGAAGGTGCGGCCCGCCCCAGCCGCGCGAATGCGCAGAAGCGCGATGAGCTCGAGGGCGCGCGGGTATTGAAGATCCCGCGCAAAGGCCTCCGCATCGAGTCCATACCCGTAGCCGTTCTCCGCGAGGATGCGTTGCACGTGGTCGAGACCGAGCAGCGTCGGATTGAGCTTGACCACCGTGTCGAGCTGCTTTTTCTCGATGAGGTGCAGGGCAATCGCTTCTATCTCCTCCGGCGGACACCCGTGCATGGTTGAGAGGGCGACCGATCGGCACATCACCGGCGGTATGCTGTCGAGCGCCTCCGTCGCGCGACGGCGGGCATCCGCGCCGGCGTCGGTCTGCGGCGGGTGCGTGGCGGAGAGGGTCGTGCGGGCCTCCTCGCAAAGGCGGCCGAGTGCCGGGTTCTCGGCACGGCCCGAGAGGGTATCGATAAAGGCGTCCACCCGCTCGCTCGTGATCCCGTGGAGGTCGTATCCGACACTCATGGTGAACACCGAACCGTGGTCTGCAGTTCCGTATTCCAGAGCCGAGATCACGTGCAGGAGAATCCAGGCTTTCGTGTACTCCTCGATGGCCTCTCCGATACGAAGCTCCGTGGACCACTCGGTGTTGTAGCCCTCGTCTGCCGTGTCGATGCAGGGTTTCTCGATCTCGAGCTCATCGAGGATCTGCACGGTCTTGAGCTCGAACACACGACCGCCGGAGAGCCATCCGGACAGAATGCTCTGTGCAAGGTGAGTGTGGGGACCGGCTGCCGGCCCTATCGGCAACGAACAGGTCTCCGAAAGTACGGCGAACTGTGACGATGCAAACGGCGGAACGAAGAACGCATCGATGGGGAGATCGAGAATCGAGCCGGATTGCGCGCGCTCGATGAGTATCCGCTCGAGAAGGCGTGCGAGGGGCTCGGGATGCATTCGTGACGATACCATACCGGTCGTCAGCTTACCCGGCATGCCGAGATCCGTACAGGTGTATCGACTTGCGAACTTTGGCGGTTCCTTTTGCAAGATTATCTACAATTCTGTATAATCGGGGCGGTATGGGAGGTTCCCTATGAAGCAGACCATCAGTGCGCCGGTTCTCCGCGTAGACTCCCACGGAAAAACCGCCGGTGCTGCCAAATACCTTGCAGACTATGACTTCGACGGCATGCTCTATGCGCGCACGCTTCGAAGCGAGCGGGCGCGTGCGAGAATCCGGGCAGTGCATATCCCCCCGCTTCCGGAGGGGTACTATTACGTCGATCACACCGATATTCCCGCCGGCGGGGCCAATCGCGTCGAGATGATCAAGAAAGACTGGCGGGCCTTCGCCGGACAGGAAACCCGGTTTTTCGGCGAGACGATCGGACTGATCGTGGGGCCCGACCGCTCGGAGATCCTGCGCATCATGAAGGCCATCGAGGTCGAATACGAGGATCTCGAGCCCGCCGTCACGATCGACGAAGGACTCGCGGTGAAGGGCGGGCCCATTCACGGCTCGGATAATTTCTTTGCCGAGATCGACCTCACGAAAGGAGATCCCGACGGCGCGTTTGCCTCGGCGGCGAACGTGTTCGAGGGCACCTACGAGTCGGGCGTTCAGGAGCACGTCTACCTCGAGCCGCAATCTCTCGCGGCCCTCGTGGAGGACGGGAAGCTCACTATCTACGCCTCGACACAGTGTCCCTTCTACATCCGCCACTCCGTTGCGTCGGCCCTCGGCGTCGCCGAGGACGAGGTGCGGGTGCGTCACACGGTCACCGGCGGGGGCTTTGGCGGCAAGGAGCACTATCCCGACGTCATCGCCGTACCGCTTGCCGTCGCCGCGCTCAAGACCGGACGCCCGGTGCAGATGGTGCTTCCGCGCGAGGAGGATATGGCCTTCACCAGCAAGCGCCACGCTTCCCGGATTAGAATCAGAAGCGCCCTTGCCGAAGACGGCTCTCTCCTTGGGATGGAGATCGATACCGTCATCGACGCCGGGGCCTACGAGAGCTCCTCGATGGTCGTCCTGCAGCGCGCGCTCTTCACGAGTAACGGTGTCTACGATGTACCAAACGTGCATGCCCACGGGCGGGCGGTGGCAACGAACACGGTCCCAGCCGATGCGTTCCGCGGCTTCGGCGCTCCGCAGGGCCTCTTTGCCATCGAGATGCACATGAGCCAGATCGCCCGTGAGTACGGCATCGACGAGGACGAGTACCGGCGCCGATACTTCCTGGAGCAGGGAAGCCCGACCATTACCAACGGTCGCATCCACGAGGAGGTGAAGCTCGCCGAGCTCATCGACGCCGTCAAGTCCATTTCCGACTACGACGCTCGGCGCGCACGGTGCACCCCCGGAAGCGGGAGGGGCATCGCGCTGTCCTTCGTACAGCACGGAAGCGGCTTTACCGGAAGCGGCGAGCGCGACATCATCAAGGCCAAGGTGCTGCTCCGACGGACCGCAGAGGGTCAGGTGGAGATCCACGCATCCTGCGTCGAGATCGGACAGGGGGTAGATACGACGCACCGAAAGGTCGTCGCCGACATCCTCGAAATCCCCTACACCGATGTGCTTCTCGTTAATACCGATACCGATCTCACGCCGAACTCCGGGCCCACCTGCGCGTCGCGGTCGGCATCAGTTGTGGGATTCCTCATCGAGCAGGCCTCCCGCGACCTGAAGCCCCGCCTCGGCGAGGAGGGTGTCGTTGAGGTTCTGCGGGAGTACACCCAGCCGGATGAGATCGTCTGGGACCCCCAGACGAACCAGGGAGATGCGTATCCCGCCTACAGCTGGGGGGTGAACTGCGTGGAGGTGGAAGTCGATCCGGTCACCCTCGAGGTAAACACCACGGGCATCTGGGCGGCCTATGACATCGGCCGTGCCCTCGATGCCCTGGTGGTGAAGGGCCAGATAGACGGCGGAATGATCCAGGGGCTCGGGTACGGCCACATCGAGAAGATGGAGAGCCGTAACGGCGAGTTTCTCCAGACGAGCATGGCCGACTACGCCATCCCCACGTCCCTCGACTATCCCTCGGTGGCCAGCAGGCTCGTAGACAATCCCTTCCCCTACGGTCCTTCCGGGGCAAAGGGTGCCGGTGAGGTCGTCTTCGACGGTGCGGCGCCGGCTTTCGCCCTGGCGGTGCAGCACGCCCTTGATATGTCCCTGCATCGTATTCCCGTTACGCCCGAGTATCTGATGGAGGCTCGATCTCATGTACGAGATTTCGTTCACGCTCAACGGTAAGTCGGTAACAACCCGGGCGCATCCGCTTGCCCGGTTCCTCGATGTTCTTCGCGAGGAGTTCGGCATGACCGGTGTCAAAGAGGGATGCGGCGAGGGCGAGTGCGGAGCATGCTCCGTGCTCAAGGACGGCCGCATCGTCAACTCCTGCATCCTCTCGGTCGGCATGATCGAGGGCTGCTCGATCGAGACCCCGGAGGGTATCTCCGCAACCGAGAAGGGTGCGCTCATCTCCGACGGCTACGCCGAGGCCGGCGCCGTACAGTGCGGTTTCTGCATGACCGGCATGCTCGTTGCAACGGAGGCCCTGCTGCGGGAGAACCCCGATCCTGATGAGTGGACCATCCGCACGGCGATCTCTGGAAACCTGTGCCGGTGCACGGGCTACGCGCTGGTTGTGGACGGGGTCCAGCGGGCGGCCGAGAGGCGGGCCGCGGGGACGCAGCCGGCCCGGATGCAACCGGGAGGCCAGTCATGAGCGCCGCCGGCCCCGATTTCTACAGCCCGAAGACGCTCGCAGAGGCATTGGAGGTTCGTGGCCGCACGGGCGCAATCCCGCTCGCCGGCGGCACCGACCTGCTGGTGCGGCGTCGAAGCTGGGCAGGCACGTTGCCCGAAATCGACGAGCCTGTAGTCTTCATCGGCGCCGTTCCGGAGCTTTCAGGTGCAGAGGAGACCGAGACCGACGCGGGCAGGACGCTTCGCGTGGGCGCCGGGGTCACGTATGCCGATCTCCTCGTCGATTCGCGAGTTCCCGAGCTCCTTCGGGACTCCATTGCAGAGCTTGCAGCCCCCGGACTTCGCAACGTCGCGACGCTGGCGGGAAATATCTGCAACGCCTCCCCGGCGGCGGACGCCGTCTGCGCGCTCTACGCGCTCGACGCGAGCGTTGAACTCGCCTCCGCGGCCGGTACACGCACCGTCCCGATCGGCGAGTTCATTCTCGGCCCGGGCCGCACCACACTCGGCATCGATGAGCTCGTGGTGGCGGTGAGCATTCCGCAGATCGAGGGTAACCGTGTCTTCTACCACAAGGTGGGTACGCGTCGCGCGAACGCCCTGTCGAAGCTCTCCATCTGCGCCCATGCTACGGTGGTGGGGGACACCGTCGCCGCGGTGGCCGTGGCCCTCGGCGCGGTTGCACCCACGGTCGTTCGCGTGCGCGAGGCGGAGGAACTCGTGCGCTCCGCACCGGTATCGGGTATTGAATCCCGCATCGAGTCCGTTCTCGATGCCTATCGGCCCTTCGTCACGCCTATCTCGGATCAGCGGTCCACCGCGGAGTATCGAACGGAGGTGGCGCTCGGCCTGGTGAAGCGGTTTCTCGGAGAGTACCTGATCGCACCTGGATTGGCAAAGAATCCGGCGTAAGCCCCGAGCCGCACCGGCTGTTTGCATTTTCTTACCGATTTCGTGTATTTTTTTTCACCATGAACGTCGTTACCGTTCGGCATGCCGAGCTAATGCTCTCCGGGTGTACGACCGCCGCAGATCACACCTACATCTGGCCCAACGACACACGGGTGGATGACGAGCTCGAGGCTGTCGCGGAGATGGGATTGCGGGTCCACTGCTCCCGGGGGTCCATGTCGGTGGGAGAGAGCCGCGGAGGACTCCCGCCGGACAGCGTTGTGGAGGATGAGGATGCGATTCTGGCCGACACGCGACGGTTCATCGAGGAGTATCACGACGATCGCAACTACGCGATGACGCGCATCGTGGTAGCGCCGTGCTCGCCGTTCTCGGTTTCGGAGGACCTCATGAGAGAGAGCGCCGAGCTTGCCAGAAGCTACGGGGTGCACCTGCACACACACCTGGCCGAAACCCGGGACGAGGAGGCCTACTGCCGAGGAACCCTCGGCGCGACGCCGGTGGAGTTTGCCGAGCGCGTGGGTTGGGCCGGTGATGATGTGTGGTTTGCTCACATGGTGCACCCCCGTGAGGAGGAGATAACGCGTCTCGGCCGGCACCGCTGCGGCGCGGCGCACTGCCCGAGCTCCAACATGCGGCTCGGTTCCGGAATTGCGCCCATTGCCCGCATGCACGCTGCCGGGATGCGTGTCGGGATCGGCGTGGACGGTTCGGCGTCAAACGACAGCTCGAACATGCTCGGTGAGGTGCGACAGGCGATGCTTCTGCAGCGCCTTACGGGCTCCGGGGACATGAGCGCCCGCGAGGCGCTGTGGTACGCCACACGCGGCGGGGCGGCCGTGCTCGGGAGGGACGACATCGGACGGATCGCGCCCGGGACGGCGGCGGACATCATCGGCGTGCGGCTCGACACGCTGTCCATGGCGGGCGGCGCCGTGCATGACCCCCTTGCGGCGCTGGTCTTCTGCAGCAATCCGGCGGTTTCGTTCTCTCTCATCAACGGGCGGCAGCGCGTCGTCGACGGTGAGCTGACCGGAGTCGACGTAGCTGCCCAGGTCTCACGTCACAACCGTGCCGCAACACGGCTCATCGACGGGTAGGCTGCTATGGATCTTATCGAGGTGAGTGACATCGTGCGACCGCGGAGTGAGGCGGATATACCACCATGGCAGGAGGGAGATGCGTACGTGGCCGGGGGCACGTGGTTATTCTCCGAGCCGCAGCCCGGCGTTCGACGGCTTGTCGATCTGACCGACATCCCCTGGACACCCATCGAGCGCACCGACGACGTTATTCGGATTTCCGCAACCTGCACCTATGACGAGCTCGAAGCCGGTGGCGAGCTGCTCGGGGGGGCGGGGCCGCTGTTTTCCCGCGCGATCCGCACGCTCTCATCGAGCTTCAAGACCTACGGCGAGGCGACACTCGGCGGCAACATCTGCCTCGCATACGCGAAGTCGATGATGGCGCCGGTTTGTTGCGCGCTCGGGGCGACCTACGATCTTGCCACGCCGGAGGGACGGTCGCGGCGCGTCCTGGCCACGCTATTCCAGATCGATGCGCGAGAGACCATTCGCCGTCCCGGCGAATACCTCCGGGCAATTCTCATTCCGGCCGCGGCTACGAACGCTGCGTACGCGCTTCGCGCTCACAGTTACACACCGACAAGCCACGCAACGGCCATGGTCATCGCGACGCGGCAGCCGGGGGCGGGCGGAAACGGATCGCGGGCTCATGAGGCGATGGCGCTCGTGGTGTCGGCCGCTACGACGCACCCGGTGCGTGTGGAGCTCGCCCCGGGCGCCCGAGAGGAGGACGCTGCCGCCGCCGCGGTGCGCGTCTGCAATAAGTCCTCCCTGCTCGATGACGCCCACGGCTCGGCAGCCTACCGCCGGGCGGTGGTGGCTCATCTCGCGGCACGCGCCACGGCGGCCGTCGGGAACAACGGGAGCGAAGAGGTGCGCTCATGAGAACGACGTCTCGCGTGAACGGGGTACAGCGGCAACTCGACCACGAGCCCGGAGACAGCCTTCTAACCGCGCTTCGATCCAACGGGGTAACCGGTCCGAAGCGGGGCTGTGAGGCCGGCGACTGCGGCTGCTGCACCGTATGGATCGACGGCGAGGCGGTGCAGTCCTGCCTCTTCCCGGCCTTTCGTGCGGGGCATCGTCAGGTGACGACGATCGAAGGGCTTGCCCGCGTCTCCGGGGCGGCCGTCGTCGGCCATAGGACTTTGCCCCTTCATCCGGTTCAACAGGCCTTTCTCGACGAAGAGGGATATCAGTGCGGCTACTGCACCGCCGGGATGATCATGACCCTCGCATCCCCAGGGGCGGAGCGCTGCGACGGCCTCGGGGCACGGACGAAGGGAAATATCTGTCGCTGTACCGGCTGGAAATCCATCGAGCGGGCCGCGCATGCGGTCGAGGAACCCCGGCAGGCGGCGCTGCGCGAGGAGGAGACCGCCGGTGGTGTCGGCGCATCGGTTCCGAACCGTCATGGCCCCGACATCGTGAGCGGGGTCCCCTCCTTCACGAGTGACTTCCATGACGAGCTCCCCGGAGACGCAGAGCTCCTCCATATCGCGGCGGTTCGCTCGCCGCATGCCCATGCCGAGATCCACCGCGTAGACGCGGCCGCGGCGCTGGCCACCGACGGCGTTATCGATGTGTTCTGGCACGAGCATGTCCCGCGCGTACCCTACACGACTGCCTGCCACCCCGCAGAGCCGCGAGATGCCTTCGACACCTATCTGCTCGACAATCGGGTTCGGTTCGTCGGGCAGCGGGTAGCCATCGTCGTAGCAGAGTCGGTGCAGGCGGCGCGGCGTGCCGCCCGACGTGTCCGCGTGGAGTACACGGTACTCCAGTCTGTTATTGATCCGAGAGAGGCGCTCCGCGAGGGCGCGCCCGTTATCCATCCGGAGGCGGAGTCAACGCAGATTGCCGATCCGTGCCGCAATCTCATCGGTGAAATACGCTACCGACGGGGGGATGTGGAGGCCGGCCTGGCGGCGGCCGACGAGACCGTTGAGCTCGAGGTAGAGACGCCGCGGCAGCAGCACACCCATCTCGAGCCTCATACAGCGACGGCCTGGGTGGAGAATGACGGAACGTCGGAGGGGCTGCTTGTCGTGCGCACGAGCACACAGGTCCCGTATCTCACCCGGCGCACGCTCGCGCGCTCCCTCGGCCGAACGGAGGAGAGCATCCGCGTCTTCAAGCCGCGCGTCGGCGGGGGGTTCGGCAACAAGCAGGAGGTACTCTGCGAAGACCTCGTGGCGTTTACGGCGCTGCGGCTCGGGAGGCCGGTGAGCTGGGAGCTCTCTCGTGACGAGGAGTTCATAGCCACGAACACCCGCCACCCCATGATCCTCAGGGTTCGCGCGGGCGCCACGCGTGCCGGAGCTCTCACCGCCCTGTGTCTGGACTTCCTCGCCACCGGTGGGGCTTACGGGAATCACTCCTATGACGTGCTCGAATGCGGCGCTTTCGAATCCCTTGCGTTGTACACCTGCGATGCCAAGGAGACCCATGGTCGTGCCGTGTATACGAATACCGTGCCGGCCGGTGCCTTCCGCGGCTACGGTGCGGCGCAGACCACTTTTGCCGTGGACTCCGCGCTCGACGAGCTGGCCCTGAAACTTGGGATGGATCCCTGGGAGTTTCGACGCATGAACGTGGTGGGGCCCGACTCACCACTTCATCTCGGGCAGGAGGCGGACGCGTCGCACCGCCTCGGCGGCTATGCACTCGACCGATGCCTCGACTACGTGCAGCGTAGGCTCAACGAGCTCGACGCCGCCGGAGAGGCGCATGCCGCGTCGAGCGGGAGCACCGAGTGGCGCTACGGCAGCGGGTTCGGTGTCTCCACGGTGGCCAGCGGGCTCGCCGATATCCATGTCTCCGGTGCAACCGCCGAGCTCACCGAGAGCGGCGTGCGGATCTGCACCGCTACCGCTGATATCGGCACGGGCTCGGATACGACCCTCGCGCAGATTGCAGCCGAAACGCTCGGCATCGGCTTCGACCGCATCGAGCTTCAAAGCGGAGACACCGCCCGTGCTCCCGAAGACTCCGGTGCCTACGCATCCGCAACGGCCTATATCGGTGGCCGTGCGGTTGCGCTTGCTGCCGAACGCCTGCGGGAACGAATCCGTAAGCTCTCGGCAATCGTCCATGCGAGTGACCCGGAGGAGCTCGAGCTCACCGATCAGGGGATCGTGCGGCGTCCCGCGCGCCCAGGGGATGACGGAGGCCGACCGACGAGGACCGTGGGCTTTGCCGAGCTTCTGCAGGCTGCGAAGGAGGCCGGTACGACGCTTCGGGCGAGCTCCGAGAGCGTCTCCTACCAAAGCGTGTCGATGAGCTTCGCCGTGGTGGGCGTGCATCTTCGCTGCCATGTTCCCACCGGGAGGGTCGAAGTCCTGGACGTGGTCCAGGGTGTCGACGCCGGACGGCTTCTGAATCCGCGCATCGCGCGTGCCCAGGCGGAGGGTGCTACCGCTCAGTCCATCGGCTATTCACTGAGCGAAGAGCTCGTCATAGACGACAGCGGGAGGGTGGAAAATCCGACGTTTCGCGAGTATCGTGTACCCGCAGTGGGAGACATTGGTCCCATGGAGACGGTATTTTTCGAGGATCCCGACGATGCGGGCCCGTTCGGGGCGAAGGCGTTGGGTGAGCTCACCACCACTGCCGCACCTGCAGCGGTTGCCAACGCGGTCAGGCGCGCGATCGGGTCGCGCCCGACGCGGTTGCCGCTGACCGGTGAGACCGTGTGGCGGCTGCTGAACGACGCAACAGCAAAAGGAGGGCCGGTTCATGAGAAAGCAGACCGAGCTTCTCGGAAGTAGGACGCGTGTCGAGGCGCGCTACGCGCTTATTCCGCTCGACGGCATCCCGCTTTCACGCCTGCCGGCGTGGCCCGATGCGGAGGTACAGGTGCTCGCAGCTCCGGCTCTCGGTGCGCAGTTCGCCGAGTACCGGATTCACATGCCGCCCGGCACCGGGGGTGCGTACGGCGCCGATGGAGAGACCGAGCACTTCCTTTTCGTGCTCGACGGTGCGGTGGAGCTCGGCCTCGAGTCCGGCACCGGCACCGGGGCCCACCGACTTGATTCAGGCGGCTATGCCCTCATCCCGCCGAGCGCGGGCTACCGAGTTCGTGCCGCCGAGGATACGACCCTTCTTCTGCTTCGCAAGCGGTATGAGCCCCTGCCCGAGGTCGAGGAGTTCGAGGCGCTCATCGGGTCCCAGCAGGACGTTCGCGGCGAAGTCTACATGGGGGACGAGGGAGCGCTCTTGCAGTCGCTCGTTCCCAAAGACTTCTCCTACGACCTCGCGATGAACATCTTTACCTTCGAGACCGGGCACAGCCTGCCGGTTACCGAAACCCACGTTATGGAACACGGTTTGTACGTGCTTGCCGGAAAGGGGTTGTACTACCTCGGAGGTACCTGGATGGAAGTGAGAGAAAGCGACTTCATCTGGATGGGGCCCTTCTGTCCCCAGAGTTACTACGCGACCGGGCCCGAGCCGACTCGCTACATCTACTACAAGAACGTGAATCGCGAAATACCCCTCTGAGCAACCGAAAGGAGCATATCATGAACGAGAAGATTTACCGCGACGACGACGTGGATGAGTCCGTACTCGACGGGAAGACCATAGCGGTCATCGGCTACGGCATTCAGGGAAAGGTTCAGGCAATGAACGCTCGCGACTCCGGTTGCAGCGTCATCGTCGGGACCCGCCCCGCCTCCCGCAGCCGATCCCGCCGGGAGGCGGAGGCCGACGGCTTCGAGGTCCGCGACTACGCCGAGGCCGTATCGAAAGGCGATGTACTGCTCATCGAGCTCGCCGATCCGGCGCAACCACCTGTCTACGCCGAATCCATCGAGCCGAACCTGCGTGCCGGACAGACCCTCGTCTTCTGTCACGGATTCAACGTGCTTTACGGCTCCATCAAGCCGCCGGAGAATGTGAACACGGCCCTCTTCGTGCCGAACGCGCCCGGCGCTTTTGTCCGCGAGAAGTATCAGAATGGCGAGGGCATCTACGGATGTATCAGCGTAGACCACGATGCCACGGGAAATGCGCGCGAGATCGCGCTTGCCGTATCCAAGGTGGTCGGATCGACGCGTGCCGGTGTAGTGGAGCTGACGTTCCAGCAGGAAACCGAAGGCGATAACTTCGAGGAGCAGATCCTCTACGGCGGGGTAATCCACCTCATGCGGTTGTGCTTTCAGACGATGGTGAACAACGGCTACCCGGCGAGCTTTGCCTACGCGAAGTCGATCCGATCGCTTCGCAGTGTGATCGACGTGATGGACGAGCACGGGATCGAGGACTACCTGACCGGCCGCTCGAGCCGAACCTGCGAGTTCGCGGTCCGTACTCGGGGGCCGCGGGTCATAAACGACGAAGAGGTAGCAAAGATCTTCGCCGAGACCGAGCAGGGCATCTTTGCGCGCGACTGGATGCAGGAGTGGCAGCTCGGCATGCCCCAGATTCATCGCCTACGGAGAGCCCAGGCCGACACCACCATGGAGCAGACCGGCCGGGACTGGCGCGAGCAGTTCGGCGTATGACGGAGCACGGGAGCGCCGACCCGATCAGCGCCTCGCAGATCAGTGCCGAGCGCATCGCCGCCGATATCGAGGCGATCGCCGGCTTCTCCGAGAGCCCGGCTGAGATCGGCTACAGTCGCCCCACTTTCACGAGCGCCTGGAAAGCCGCCAGGGACTACGTGATCGAGCAGGCAGAGAAGGCCGGCGCCGAACACGTGATTGACGCTGCGGGCAACGTGCACGTCCGCCATCCGACGGTGGGCTGGGATAGCCCGGTATGGCTTTCCGGCTCTCACCTCGACTCCGTGCCGTCAGGCGGTAAGTACGATGGCGTGATGGGAGTGGTCATCCCCCTCGAGATTCTGCGGGTGCGTCCCGACCTGCCCCTCGAGCTGGTGATATTCTGCGAAGAGGAGGGGACGACGTTCAACCTCGGCATGATCGGAAGCCGCGCCTGGACCGGGGCGGTGGACGTAGAGACGCTCGAGCGCCTAACCAATCGTGACGGGCAGACTGTTGTCGAGGCGGGAACGCCGTACGGGCTCGACGTCGAGCGGCTCAGAGCCGCGGCGGCCGCAGACCCGGCCTCGGCACCCACGGGTGTGCGCTGGACCGACCGGATCGACCCGCAGCGCTACATCGGCCTCGTCGAGGTGCACGCCGAGCAGGGGGTGAGCCTGTGGGACGCAGGGGTTCCCCTTGCGGCGGTGGACCGGATCAACGGCCGGCGACAGTTCGAGGTCACGGTTACCGGGCACGCAAATCACGCGGGCTCCACCGGGATGCAGGGCAGACGCGATGCGCTCGTCGGCGCTGCGGAGATGGTAGCCGCCATTGAGACCCTCGGGCTCGAGCTTGATGCGGATCTCCCGTACTCGGTCTGCACGGTCGGAAGGCTCTCGGTGGCACCGGGGGCGGCAAACGTCATACCCGGCGAGGTCGGGTTCTCGGTGGATATGCGGGGCCAGCAGGAGGAGCTTCTCGAGCGCGGGGAGACCGCCCTCCGCGAGCGTCTCGCCGGGATTGCCGGGCGCCGTGGTCTGGACGTCCACGTGGGGCGAAGCGAGCATATCGCGCCGTCGCCGTTGTCGTCGAAGATCGGTCGTGCCCTGCAGGCCGCCGCCGCGGAGCTTGGTCTCGAGATTCCCATTCGGCCGAGCGGTGCTCTCCACGATGCCGCCATCGTCGCTGAGCATGTGCCGACGGCCATGGTCTTCGTGGCAAGCCGCGGCGGCATCAGCCACAACCCGGAGGAGTTCAGCGCGAGTGACGACATCGCGCAGGCGGCGGCGGTGCTGCTTCGTATGATCGAACGCATCCCGACGGGGCGGCGAGCGGACAGCCGGCCGGAGATGCGATCACCCTCGGAGAGCTCAACGCGATGCCCCACGACCGGGCGGTTGACTGCTGCAGCGGATTCTTCGAGCGGTCTCCGTGGATCGTCGAGCAGGCACTTCGCGGGCGGCCCTTTCGGTCGCTCCCGGCACTCCACGGCGCGTGCATGCGTGTCATCGAAGAGGCCGGTGAGGACGCGCAACTTGCCCTTATTCGGGCGCATCCGGACCTCGTCGGGCGCCTCGCGAAACAGGGGCGTCTGGGTGCGGAGTCCACCCGTGAGCAGGCAGCCGCCGGTCTTGCCGAGCTCAGGCCCGCGGAAGCGGAGACCTTTGACCGCTTCAACGCCGCGTACCACGAGCGGTTCGGATTTCCATTCGTGATCTGCGCGCGGAAGAACCGGAAGAATGCGATTCTCGAAGCCTTCCCGAAGCGGCTCGAACACGAGCGCACGGAAGAGATTGCTACCGCGATCGGGCAGATCGGCGAGATTGCGTGGTTGCGCATGTCCGACGCCATCGTGGACTGAGAGACATAGCGCAGCACTGGGAGAGGAGGATTCATGGCAGTTCTGAGAGACAATTCCTACGGGAAGGAACGGGTCAGGCTGACGAAGATTGTGCGTGACGAGTCGGGCGGCTCGACGCCCCCGGTCCATCACGTCTACGAGTACACCGTCGAGATCATGCTTCACGGAGCCTTCGATCGGGTGTATACCGATGCGGACAACTCCGCATGCGTTCCCACCGACACGATGAAGAACACCGTGTATGCGGTGGCTCGCACGAGCACGTTTTCCTCTCCAGAGCAATTTGCCGATGCGCTCTCGGGCCGCTTCATCGACCGCTTCGAGCAGGTAGAGGGGGTCGATATCGAGTTAGAGGCCCAACGCTGGCGCCGCATCGAGGTGGACGGAGCGCAGCACCCGCACGCCTTCGAGAAACAGCATGGCACGCGGACGGCCGTCATATCCCGTCGAGGTGCAGATGCGGCATCCTCGCAGTCGGCTCTGTCAGGCGGCATCCGCGGTATGGAGGTCTTCAAGAGCACGGGCTCGGGCTTCACGGGGTTCTACCACGACGAGTACACGACCCTGCCTGAAACCGAAGACCGTATCCTTGCCACCACCGTCGACGCGGAGTGGGACTACGGTGCCGGCGTGGACATGGCGGGCACGGACTTCGATAGCGTTTGGGAGACGATCCATCACACCGTCGCGCGGGTCTTCGCGAAGCATGACAGCCCGAGCCTACAGGCGACCCTCTGGGAGATGGGCACCGCAGTCATCGGGGAGGTGCCGGTCGTGGACTCCATCAGCTTCTCCATGCCCAACCAGCATCACATCCGCTTCGACTTGAGCGCGTTCGGGCTCGACAACCCGAACGAGGTCTTCTACGGAACCGACTCACCGTTCGGCATTATCACCGGCACGGTCGATCGTGAGGAGGAAACATGAGCGCAAAACTGAGTACGCACGTGCTCGACACCGCCTCCGGGCGGCCTGCCGGCGGCGTAGCGCTTGAGCTGTGGCGAAAAGCGGCGGAGGAGTGGGAGCTCGTGATCACGGCGCGGACCAACGCCGACGGCCGCACCGACGGCCCGCTGCTGTCCGGAGACAGAATCGAGCCGGGCGACTACCGGCTCGTGTTCGATGTTGCCTCCTATTTTCGCGCGCAGGGCCACCCGGATGCCGGCGTGTTTCTGACCGAGGTGCCGCTTGCCTTCCGGATTTCCGACGCGGGCGCCGGCTATCACGTTCCGCTGCTCGTCTCGCCCTGGTCCTACACCACTTATCGGGGGAGTTGAGCCATGGCGTACGAGCTACTGATTCGCGGCGGGACGGTGGTGACGGCGGAGGGCGTCGAGGTTGCCGACATCGGGATCGAAGACGGCCGGATCGCCGAGGTTGCCGGTGAGATGAGTGGCGGGCGCGGTCCCGGCACGCAGGAGATCGATGCCCGGGGGCTTCACGTGTTCCCGGGCGTCGTGGATGCCCATGTGCACTTCAACGATCCCGGGCGCGACCATTGGGAAGGCGCGGCCACCGGTTCGGCGGCGCTCGCAGCAGGCGGGGGCACCGTCTTCATCGACATGCCCCTCAACTCATCCCCGCCCGTCCTCGACGGCGCATCCTTCGACGCCAAGCTCCAGGCCTGCGAAGGGCGATCCTTCACCGACTTTGCGCTCTACGGGGGGCTCACCCCCGTGAATCTCGATTCCATGGAGGAGCTCGCCGAGCGGGGCGTTGCCGGCTACAAGGCCTTCATGTGCCCGAGCGGCATTGACGATTTCCAGTGGTCCGACGACGTCACGCTGTACCGCGGCATGGAGATCGCCGCCCGGGCGGGGCTGCCCGTGCTCCTCCACGCCGAGAGCGCGCCTATCCTTGCCGCGCTGAGTGCAGCGTCTCAGGGTTCCGGGGAGGGACCGGGCGCCGCGAACGCCGGCGCCGGCGGTGCGCCAACCGCCGTGCGCCGCTTCCTCGACTCGCGGCCGGTCATTGCCGAGCTCGAGGCCATCAACCGGGCGCTTCTCTTCGCCGAGGAGACCGGCTGCCGAATTCACGTCGTCCACATCACCAACCGCCGCGGTGTCGAGCTCATCCGTCGGGCCGTTGCCGGCGGCCGGGTCGACGCGTCCGCCGAGACCTGTCCCCACTACCTGTTCTTCACCGACCGGGACATGGAGACGATCGGCGCCCGAGCGAAGTGCGCGCCGCCATTGCGCGAGGAGGACATTCGCCGCGGCCAGATCGAGGCCCTGCTCGCCGGTGAGATCGACACCGTGGGCTCGGACCACTCGCCGGCGCCGTCGGACATGAAGGACCGCGAGGATTTCTCTACCGCCTGGGGGGGCATCCCGGGTGCCCAGACGACGCTACGCACCCTGCTGACGGTGGAAATACCCCCGGAGCGCATCGCGGCGGTGGCCGCACAGAATCCAGCCGAGCGCTTCGGACTGGCGGGGAAGGGCCGCATCGAAGTGGGCTACGATGCCGACCTCGCGCTGGTGCGTGTCGATACCGAGGCTGAGCTTACCAGCGACGAGCTTCGTGACCGCCATCGGCTGAGTCCCTACTTGGGGCGCAGGTTGTGCGGCCACGTGGAGCGGGTCCTGCTTCGGGGACGCGAGGTAGACGACACGCCGCGCGGGCGGTTCCTCCGGCCGGCTGACGCGCGGCGCTAGGAAGTCGCAGGCGGCACGAAGGGAGAGAAAATCGGCGCGGCCGCGTGTGCGCTCAACGGCTCGCCGCTTCGTCCGTGGCGGGTCGCCTGGATCTCGGCCACGATCGACAGGGCGATGTCCTCGGGTGCTTTCCCGCCGAGGTCGAGCCCGATGGGTGTGTGTACCGGCGGAAGCACCGAGAGATCGAATCCGGACTCCGCCTGCCGGGTCTCGCGCTCGGTGTGGCGCGCCCGCTTTCCCATGCACCCGACATAGGAAACCCGCGGCATCTTTATGAGTGTCCGGAACAGGTCGTCCTCGAACCGGGTCTCATGTGTGAGCGATACGACGCAGGCGCGCCTTCCGAGGCCGTCGGGCCCGGTGCCCAGGCGTTCGGGAAGCTCCCGTGGCCAGGCGCAGATGACCTCTTGCGCATCGGGGAAGTGCTCGGCGCGGGCGTAGGTGGCGCGGGGGTCTGCAACGACCACCCGAAAGCCCATGGTCCGACCGAGGGTGCTGAGGGGATAGGCAACCGTTGCCGCCCCGAAGATGAGCAGAAGCGTGGACGGAATGCGTGGCTCGGAGAGCTCGACCCACAACCCTTCGTCGGTGTTCGTGACCCGGGACACGGGGGCGTCGGACGGGCCGACGGATCCGGCCGCGGACTCCCGCCCGCCTGCCGACCCGGTTGCCGCCGCACCGTCTGCCGGTACCAGGCGATGCTCGAGCTCGTGGACCTCCTGCCCGTCCGGCGTGCGGTACCGGGTGAGCAGTGTCGCTCCCGCCGGGCGCTCGAGCTGTTCGAGCAGGGTGGAGGTGAGTGGCTCGAGGAGGACGTCGATCGTACCGTCGCAGTTGAGGCCGACCTCGAGCTCGGTGTTCTCCACTTTGCTGTACTCGACGAGGCGGGGCGCGCCGCCGGCAAGAACCTGTTCGGCCTGTAGCGTCACATCGCGTTCGACACATCCGCCGCTTACCGACCCGACGAAATCGTCGCCGTCGGAGATGACCATACGCCCGCCGAGCGGCCGGCTCGACGAGCCGCGAATCCGCGTGATCGTGGCCAGGACCAGGGGACGTCCCTGATCCGCCCATGCGCGTGCTTTCTGCAGCAGATACTCTTCGAACACCACGTGCAGAAGATACCGTGTAGGCCGCGTTGTTGTCATCCCGGGCGGGCTGTTCTACACTCTCGTCCACTGTGAGGCAAGCGATAGACGGAATCATACCGGTGGCCGGTTTCTCGGCACGTATGGGGCGGTGGAAGCCCGAAATCAGGTGGCATGGACGATCGCTCCTTGCGGTGGTTGCCGAGCGTGCGCGCGCTCACTGTGGCCGCCTGCTCGTTGTCACCGGCTACCGGGCTTCGGATGTTCCGGCCCTCCTCCCCTCTGACGCAAGCATTCGCCTCGTCCACAACCAGGACTTCGAACGCGGCATGTTCTCCTCCATTCAGACCGCGCTCCCCGAGATAGCGACCGAGACGTTCTTCGTCTTCCTCGCCGACATGCCTGCCGTACCCGACGACGTCGTGGCTCGCCTTGCCGGACCGCATATCACGACCTGGATTCGTCCCGCATACAACGGGAAGCCCGGTCACCCGGTCCGGATCCACCGACGCCTCGTTCCTGAGCTCCTCGAGCTCGACCCGCGTATCGGCTCCATGCGCGAAGTGTTGCATCGCCACGAGGGGAGTCTGCTCGAGACTGACGATCCGGGCGTCTACCTCGACCTCGATCATCCCGCGGACGTCGTACGATTCGAGGGGGCCTGGGCGCGAGACCCCGGGCCGGAGGAGCGCTGAGGTGCCGGTGACGATCGTGACCGGCGGCCGTGATGCCGGCAAGACGCAGTGGGTCCGCGAGCTCTCCGACCGGCGGCCGGCGTGGGGGTTCATCTCGCCGAAGGTCTTCACCGGCGGGGCCTTCGTGGGGTACGACCTCCTGTTCCTTCCCGACGGAGACCGGATGCCGCTTGCGCGCCTCGCCGCGGGTCCCGGCGCCGAGAGCTCCGTCCCCGACGATGAGAGCTTCCGCTTCCGGCGGTTCCGCTTCAATGGGGCGGCCTTCGACCGGGCGCGAAATGAGGCACGGCGCGCGCTTGCCGGTGGCGGTCCCAGGCCGGAGGCGGCCATTCTCCTCGATGAGGTCGGGCCGCTCGAGGTAGACGGCGGCGGGTTTCGCGAGGTGCTCGACGGCATTCTTGCGGCGGCCCGCACGGCTGTCCTGACGACGAGACCGGGCCTTGTGGGCTGGCTCACCGAGTGGGCCGGGGCGGACCGTGTCGAGGTCATCGATCTTGGTCCCTGACTTCAGGTGGCGGATGACCGCCACGACTGTGTTGAACGGCAAAACCTGCTTGAGTAGATTAGGAACACGAGGCAACCACCCTGCCCGGAGGTCAACCATGAACGTGCATCATCGAGTCGTATCCGTTTTCGTCGTCCTGCTTCTGCTCGCCCCCCTGCCGCTCGCAGCTGAAGGTGAGCCGGAGCCGCCCGCCGAGATCACCGTCGAAGACTCCTTCGGGCGCACGGTGGAGCTCCCCGAGGTCCCCTCGCGGATCGTGCTTGCCGGGCGTGCAACCATCATGCTTGTCGATGCGATCTATCTCTTTCCGGGTGTCGGCGAGCGAATCGTGGCTGTCGGCCGCACCAACCAGGGCATCGGAGATTTCTTTCCCGTGCTCGACGACGATCCGGGGGCGAAGCGTCGCCTCGGCCGCAGCGCCGGCGCCGAGGAAATCCTCGCGTCAGACCCCGATCTCGTCATCCTGAAGTCCCAGATGCGAAGCAACCTCGGCACGGCCCTCGAGAACGCCGGCGCCACGGTCCTGTATCTCGATCTCGAAACCCCCGAGCAGTACGCCCGAGACATACGCGTGCTCGGTGACGTCCTCGATCAGCCCGAGCGGGCGGAAGAGATTGTGTCGCTCTTCCGGCGACGCGCCGCGGCGCTGCGTGAGGCCACCGGCGGCCTGGAGCGCCCGAAGGTGCTCGTGCTCTCCTATGCCCGAAGCGGCGAGGAGTACAGCTTCCGGGTGGCCCCGGAGTCCTGGATCCAGACCGATCAGGTTCGGCTGGCCGGAGGTGAGCCGATCTGGACGGACGCTGCGACCAGTCCCGGATGGAATCAGATCGAGTTCGAGCAGATCGCCGCATGGGATCCCGCGGTGATCGTGCTTATTTCATACCGCACCGACGTCGCCGAGCCGAAGCGGCGTGTGCTCGCGGATGAGCTATGGGCGGAGCTGCAGGCCGTTCGGAACGGACGTGTATATGCGATGCCCTCCGACTACTACAGCTGGGGCCAGCCGGATACACGCTGGATACTCGGCGCGGAGTGGATGGCCTACGCCCTCCATCCCGGGCGCTTTGAGCAGCCCTTCGAGGAGCGCATCCGCGTCTTCTTCCGCGAGTTCTACGGTATCGGGGCGCAGGACTACCGCGTCGAGATCGCACCGCGACTCTCCGGGGATCTCGTTGAGTAGCGCTGCTGCCAATCCCGACATGCGGCGACGCAGCTTCCTGCCGCTCGCACTGCTCTTCGTGGTGCTCTTTGCCGCGTCGCTGCTGCTCGGCCGCTATCCGGAGGCCGGGTTCGTTGCCCCGCAGCGGCTCTTCGCAGATCCGATGGGGGTGCGGGTCTTCAGCTTCCTGCGACTCCCGCGCGTCATCACGGCGAGCCTCCTCGGAGCGAGCCTGGCCGGCGCAGGAAGCGCCTTCCAGATGCTGTTTCGGAATCCCCTGGTCGAACCCGGCTTTCTCGGCGTGACCCAGGGGGCGGCGTTCGGCGCAGCAGGCTCCATTCTGTTCCTCCCCGGCGTCCCGGGTGCCGTTCAGGTTTCGGCGATCGTCTTCGCCGTTGCCGGTTTGTCGCTGTCCTTCTCGGTAGCGCGACGGCTGAAGTTTGGCGGCTGGGTTATCCGGATGGTCATTTCAGGCATTGCCGTCTCTGCCCTCTTTGCCGCCGCCGTCGGTATTCTCAAGTACACCGCGGATCCCCTGTCCGAGCTGCCGGAGCTCACCTTCTGGATGCTCGGCGGACTTCAGGGTGTGACCTGGCGGGAAACCCTGGGCGTTGCCGTGGTTAGCGTGCCCGGACTGACTCTGCTGTATGCATATCGCTGGCGCCTCAATCTCCTGTCTCTCGACGACCTCACTGCCTTCTCCCTCGGCGCCAGCCCGGCCCGCCAGCGGATACTTCTGCTCCTCGCGGCCTCTCTGGCCACGGCCGGCGTGACGGCTGTTGCGGGAATCGTCGGCTGGGTCGGGCTCCTCGTGCCGCATCTTGCGCGGCGATTCTACGGAGCGGAAGGAAGCCGGGTCATGCCGGCCTCCATGATGATGGGGGCCATTATGGTGCTGATTTGCGACGACATCGCGCGTTCCGCCATGGTCTACGAGTTCCCGCTCGGCATTCTCACCTCGCTCCTCGGCGCGGGGCTGTTCCTGATGCTTCTTGCATCGGGTCGCGTGAGGTTCAGGCGATGATCGTCATCCGGATCGAGGAACTGAGCTTCGGCTACGACGCGGAGCGGCCCGTTATCGCGGGGCTTTCGCTCGAGGTCGAGGCCGGCAGCGCCACCGTCATCCTCGGTCCGAACGGGGCGGGGAAGAGCACCCTTCTGAGTCTGCTCCTGGGCTATAACCTGCCGCGCGAGGGGAGCATCGAGATCCTCGGCGCGCCCCTGTCGAGCTACCAGCGCCATGAGCTCGGACAACTCATCGCCTACGTCTCCGACGAAACCTATCTGCCGTTCAACTACTCGGTGCTCGACTATGTGCTCCTCGGCCGTGGTGCGCGCGTCCCGACCTGGGGTCTCCCGGCATCGGCGGATTACCGGGCCCTCGAAGATGCGATCGACCGCATCGGCATCGGCAGCCTTCGCAGTCGAAGCGTGCAGGAGCTCTCCGCCGGCGAGCTGCAGCTCGCATCGGTCGCTCGAGCCCTTGCACAGGAGCCCCGGATTCTGCTCATGGACGAGCCGACCAGTCACCTCGACCCGGCAAACGCGCTGTCGGTCTTCCGGCTCGTTCGCGAGCTCACGGGAGCGGGGCTCACGGTGCTCTTCACGACCCACGACCCGGTGCATGCGCGACAGGTAGCGGATCGGGCGGTACTGCTCGGCCGAAGTGGGCTCGTTGCCGCCGGTCCTGCAGCGGAGGCCCTCTCCACGGATAACCTCGAGCGACTCTACGGTGTGCGGTTCGAGGAGGCCGCGGCCGGGTCGCGACGGATTCCCTTCGTGGAGTTGTGAGGCACGGACTCGGGCGCGGCGGTGCGAACCCGGGCGCCGCACCGGGAGCTATGACCCGCGTCGGGCGGCCGCGGCCCGGGCGCCGCTTACGGTACGATGTGGGTGTCGGACTCGCCCTCGAGGGCGGCCGCAAGATGCTCCGGGTCGGTGATGATGCCCTGGCGGCCGGTCGCTTCGACGAACTCTATCATCGTCTGGATCTTCGGCAGCATGCTGCCGCGCGCAAAGTGGCCGTCGGCCGTGTAATCCCGCGCCGCAGCGACACTCATCTCCTCGACGGCGCGCTGGACGGGTTTCCCGTAGTTCAGATAGACCTTCTCAACTGCCGTGGAGATGACGAAGCGATCTGCCCCGAGGCTGCGGGCAAGCAGGCTCGCGGCGAGGTCCTTGTCGATGACCGCCTCCACGCCGGCGTAGCTTCCGTCCGGGGTGCGGATGACGGGGATCCCGCCGCCGCCGGCGGCGATGGTTATGGTGCCGCTTTCGACGAGCTGACGGATGACCGGTAGCTCGAGGATCTCGAGCGGGCGCGGCGAGGGCACGACCCAGCGCCAGCCACGCCCCGCGTCCTCGGCAACAGCCCACCCGTCTCGGTCGCGGCGAGCCATGGCCTCCTTCTCTGACATGAAGGTTCCGATAGGCTCCGACGGATCTGAAAAGGACGGGTCCGCCTCGTCGACGAGCACCTCGGTGACGATTGTCAAGACATTGCGTTGCTGCTCGAGTCCGCCGATGACGTTACGGATGGCGGTCTGGATATTGTAATCGAGGGCACCCTGAGTATCGGCCACGCAGGAGTCGAGCGGTACCATGTGCAGCTCGGCTGCCCCGAGCTGGGCTTGCCGGAGGATGAAGCTCACCTGCGGGCCGTTTCCGTGCACGATAGCGATACGATGGTCGGAAGCGCGCACCGGCCGGAGGTTGCGGGCGGTTGCAAAGGCCGCCTCGTACTGGGCCGGAACGGTGACGTGCTGCGCGTCGGTGATGAGTGAGTTCCCGCCGATGGCGATGACGATGGTTTCGCTCACGTTGCCTCCAGCGGCATGAACTCGAAGGCGGCCACGTCGAAGAGGCCCATGTCCGTAAGCTTGATCTCGGGGATCACCGGAAGCGCCATGAAGGAGAGGGCCGTGAAGGGGTCGATGTCACGTCGTACCCCGAGGCGCTCGCGTGCAATCTCGGTGAGCGCCGCCATCCGCCGGCTGAGCTCCTGTGCCGGCTCACCGGTCATGAGCCTGGAGATCGGCAGGGGCAAGCTCTCGAGCACTTCACCGTCTGCAACGATGCACATCCCTCCGCCGATACGAACGAGCTCTTCGGCTGCGCGGAGCATGTCCGCATCCGAATCCCCGAGGATGAGCAAGTTGTGCGAGTCGTGTGCGTTGGTTGTGGCCATCGCACCGCCGCGCGCACCGAAACCGCGTATGAGGCCCAGGCCGCCACTGCCGGTCCGGCGGTGGCGCTCGATCACGTTCACGGTGTCGCCCTGCAGCGGGAGGGAGAAGTCGGTCTCGGTGATCAATGCGACGTTCACCGTGTCGGAGACCTTCGCCCGATCGGGCACACCTACCGAGAACAGTGGCGCGCCATTCTCGGCTGCAAGCTCGCCCCGCTTGAAGACATCCCGAACCCGGAAGTCGGTGAGGTCGTCTACCACCGCCAAGTCTGCAAGCATTCCCGGCGCAAGGGCGCCACGGCCGTGCGGAGGTTGTAGTCGATGTGGCCCTCCGCTATGAGGTCCGCCGGCTGCTTGTCGTCGGTGCAGAATGCGCAGAGGTGTGCGGTATGCGGGTCGACCCCCTCGATGAGGGTCGTGAGGTTGCGAGCAGCCGAGCCGTCGCGAATGAGCACGCGCATGCCGAGCCCCCCGATCAGCCCGTCGTCAACGGCCACGTCGGTCTGCAGAACCTCGTGTGTGTATACGTTTACCACCCGGGTATTCTTGAGTACCAGCGTGGCGGGTCTCCTGCACGTGGCGACCTCGATCAAACGGCCTCTGTTCATACGTGCTCCTTGACGCCCACGCTCTGCGTCGCTCAACAGTATAGCCCTTCCCGCCGGGCGCGCAAGGAAGAACCAATCTTGACAGCCGTCGTGTGCAGTCATAGGCTCGCGCTACGAGCTATGAGCGATTTTATCTACCGCTGCAGTCAGTGTGGACGCGAGTACGAGATCACCCCCGACCGTATGGTGTGCGAGGACTGCTCGGCGGATCAGTCCGCCGACGAGCCCCTGCGGGGGATCCTCGAGGTCGTGAATCGGCGCGGCGTGCCCGCCGACTGGAGCATCTACGACTTCCTGCCGGTCGGTCGCGAGTGGTTTCCGCCGATACCGGCCGGGAACACCCCCCTCTGGGAGCCGACACGACTGCGCGAGCAGACCGGGCTGCCCGGTCTCTTTCTCAAAGACGACTCCTGCAACCCCACCGGCTCTTTCAAGGACCGTGCAAGTGCCCTTGTTGCCGCCTACGCGCGTCGCGAAGATATCGACCGCATCGTTCTGGCGTCCACCGGCAATGCCGGAAGCTCGATGTGCGGGGTGGGCGCAGCCGCGGGCCTGCAGGTCCGCCTCTACCTCCCCGCGGCGGCGCCGCCGGCCAAGCTCGTGCAGTCGCTGCAGTACGGCGCCGATGTCATCCGCGTGGATGGAACCTACGACGAGGCCTCCGCGCAGGCCATGGCCTACATTGCCGAGCACGGCGGCCTTTCGAGAAACACCGGCCACAATCCGCTGACTATCGAGGGCAAGAAGACCGTCTCCCTCGAGATCTTCCGGCAACTCGGCGACCGGGTCCCCGACTACGTCTTCGTCTCCACCGGTGACGGCGTGATCCTCAGCGGGGTCTACCGTGGCTTCGAGGCCCTGGTGAACGCGGGCGTCGCGGATCACATGCCGACCATGGTCGCGGTGCAGGCGGAGGGGTCCTGTGCCATTACGCGGGCACTCCGCGAGGGTGGGTTCACCGCGCCGGTGCCGTCCCGCACCGTGGCGGACTCCATTTCGGTGGATGTTCCGGCAGCCGGCTACTTTGCCGCAGACCGACTCCGTCGCCACGAGGGACGCGCCGTCACCGTCACAGACGATGCCATCCTTGCCGCACAGACGGAGCTCGCGTCGGGGTCCGGGCTGTTTGCAGAGCCCGCGGCCGCGGCAGCCTGGGCGGGCGTCGCGGCCCTGCGCGGTGAGCTCGATGCCGATGCCACGGTCGTGGTGCTCATCACCGGGAGCGGCCTCAAAGACATCGATTCCGCAAAGCGGGCGGTGGGCTTGTAGGGCCGCGCGAGTGCCGCGGCCTGGCTCAGCCGCTGAGCTCCTCTACGAAGCCCGCAATGTCCCCGATCACCTCCTGACGGTTGACCTCGTTCACGAGCTCGTGCTTTGCCTCCGGGTAGCGCTTCATCGTTTTCTTCTGCGCAGGCATCCGCTCCACCGCCCGGGCGCTGGTGTCGCCGGGAACGAAGGGGTCGGCCTCTCCGTGGAGGAAGAGCACCGGCATCGTCAGTCGATGGATCTCTTCGTTGAACCGATCAAGTGCTCTGACCTCGGCCTCGAGCAGTGGCCGCTTGTAGCCGCCGTGGTAGACGAGCGGATCCTCGGCGTATGATCGCACCGCCTCGGGGTTCCGGGACATGCCGCCGGGATCGCTCGGCTCGGACGGAAGCGCGGGCTGTGCAAGCACCTCCCGTGCCCAGTTCCAGTCGCCGAGCACCGCCCCGAGAAAGCCGACGCCGGCAAGCGAGTCGGGGTAACGCTCGGCGTAGCAGGCTGTGAGAAGCCCGCCCATCGAGTGGCCGATCATAATAAGCGGAAGGTCTCCGGCCTGCTCCCGGGTCATCCCGACGAGCGAGCGAAGGTCGTCGACGACGTGCTCGAAGTCGGTGATGAGCGCCCGCTCCCCCTCCGTCCTGCCGTGACCGATATGATCCGGCGCGTAGACGACTGCCTGCGATCGGGTAAGCCGTTCGGCGACATGGGCGTAGCGTCCGCCGTGCTCTGCGTAGCCATGCACCAGCACGACGATGCACGTCGCCCGGCCTTCGGGATCCCAGCGGCGGTAGAACACCGTGCCCTCACTGCCGCGAAAGGTAGCGGTTGTCATGTGTGCAGTCCTCCGTTGCCGTTGGCCGTCTGCGGCTTCCTACCCGCTTGCTGCGCCGGAGCGGTAGCTGTTGCCGAGGGCCGCCGGCGGGCGCGAGCGAACCATACCGCCTGCCAGGATGAGAATGGTCAGCGCGTAGGGCAGCATCTGGATTATATTGTGAGGCAGGGCGATTTCCAGTCCCTGGAGCCTGATCTGGATGGCATCTGCGTAGGAGAAGAGCATGCTCGCGCCGAGTCCCCCAAACGGGTTCCATTGCCCGAAGATATTGGCTGCAAGCCCCATGAATCCCCGGCCCGCACTCATTCCGTTGCTGAAGCGACCAAGACTCCCGATGGACAGGTAGGCACCGCCGATACCGCAGAGCACGCCGCCGAGAATGACGCTGAAGTGCTTGATCGCACGGACGTTGATGCCAAGCGTATCGGCGGCCTCCGGGTTCTCCCCGGTCATTCGGATCCGGAGACCGAGCGGTGTTTTGAAAAGCAGTACCCACCCCGCCACGATGAGCGCGAGCATCAGGTACACGAACGGTGACTGCACGCCGAGCACCGGCCCAACCACCGGGATGTCGCTGAGAAGGGGGATGGTGATGACCTCGAGCCGGGCGACGGCGGGTGTCGTGCCCTTGGATCCCCAGATCACCTGCATCAGCCAGGTCGTCATTCCCGCCGCAAAGATGTTGATGCCTACGCCGGCGACGACGTGGTTTGCCCGGAACTCGACCGTGAACACGGAGTGAACCACCGCTATCAGGGCGCCGGCAACCACCGCGAACAGGAGTCCGACAACGGCACTGTCGCTCAGGTAGCTCCCGAGCGCGCCCGCAAACGCCCCGGTGAGCAGCATTCCCTCGAGGCCGATGTTGATGATGCCCGCCCGCTCGGAAAAGGTCCCGCCCATCGCGGCCAGGGCGATCGGTGTGGAGAGGCGGATCGCGGCATTCAGCGTCTGCAGGTTGAATATCGTGGCAAGGATCTCACCCAGCATCCGAGTCTCTCCTTCGTCGAAGGCGCAGGCGTGAGAGCGCGTGGAGCGCCGCGGGGGCTGCGACAAGCAGAATTACAAGGCCCTGTATGACCGTTGTAAGATCGCTCGGGATGCGGGCGAAAAGCTGCATCGACATGCCGCCGGTTTCCAGGACGGCAAACAGAAAGGCGGCGAGGAGCACACCCCAGGGTTTTCCCCTGCCGAGCACCGCAACCGCGATACCGGTGAATCCGTATCCGGGCGAGAAATTGGCCACAAAGCGGCTGATCTGCGAGAGCACGACCATTCCTCCGGCAATCCCGGCCATCGCGCCGCCGAGAGACATGGCCATGACCTGGATGCGGGAGCTTCGCACGCCTCCGTACTCCGCGGCCGAGGCATTAAGCCCGACGGCGCGGAAGTCGTAGCCCAGGGACGTCTTTCCGAGAAACCAGCTGAACAGGGCGATCGCGACGACCCCAACAAGCAGGCCCGCTGAGATGTCGGACCCGAGGATGCCCGGCATTTCGGCGGTGGCGGCGATACGCTCGGTCTGGTCTACCGCGCCGGGTGCCTTGAAGTAGGCAGAGGTCACGTGCGTGGTTCCGAGCACGGCGATTGAGTTCAGCATGATGCTTGTGATGACCTCGTGTGCGCCCGTGCGTGCCTTGAGGATGCCGGGGATCGAGCCCCAGAGCGCACCTGTCAGAGCGCCTGCAAGGATGGGCAGTCCCACGGCCACCATCGGTGGCGCCCCGTCCATGGCGATTGCTGCGACCGCGGTTGCAAGGGCGCCCCAGTAGAGCTGACCCTCGGCGCCGATATTGAACAGTCCGGCGCGAAAGGCCAGCGCCACGGCGAGTCCGGCAAAGACCAGCGGTGTGGTGCGCAAGACGGTCTGCGAGATCGCGTAGGCACTGCCGAACGCGCCCTGAAAGAGGCTCGCAAGTGCGGTTCTCACATCGTAGCCGAATATGACAATGAGAACCGCGCCGATGGAAATGGCGATGATGATGGCAAGGATCGAGTAACCGAGCTCGAGAAGGGCAGTTCTCGCGCCGTCCGGCAGACGGGAAGCCCGTGACTCGCTGCCGCTCATGCGGATTCCTCGGTGTGGCCGGCCATGAGGAGGCCGAGCTCGTGATCGTCACAGTCGGCCGGTCGCTCGGCAACGATGCGGCCTTCGTAGAGAACGAGGATCCGGTCACTGAGGGCGCGCACCTCGTCAAGCTCGGCGGAGATGAGCAGGACTCCCTTCCCCCGCTCCCTGAGCTCGAGCAGCTGCTTGTGTATGTACTCGATGGCTCCGACATCGACGCCGCGGGTGGGCTGGCAGGCGAGTACTACTTCGGGCTGTCTACTGAACTCGCGTGCGATAATGAGCTTCTGCTGATTGCCACCCGAGAGGGAAGATGCCGGAGCGAACAGTCCCGCGGCACGGATAGCAAAATCCCGGACGAGCTGCTTGGCGAACGCGACGATGGAGGCAATGCGAAACACGCCGCGGCGGGCGAACGGCTGCCTCCACTGGGAGCCAAGGATGAGATTCCAGGCGACGGAAAACCCGCCGATGATACCACGTCGTTGTCGATCCGAGGGGATGTGGGCAAGACCAAGTCTGCGTCGCTGCTCGGGTCCGCCCCTTAGCTCGCGGTCGCCGATGGCGATCGTGCCGTTGTAGTGCCTGCGCAGGCCGCTGATGGCTTCCTCGAGCTCGAGCTGCCCGTTCCCCTCCACGCCGGCGATGCCGAGGATCTCGCCCGCCCGGACCTGCAGCGACACGCCGCGGACATGGGCGCCGAGGGCGCTCTCCACCGACAATTCGGTCACCTCGAGAATGGTGTCTCCCGCCTCGACAGGCATGCGCTCCACGCGCAGCAGCACCTCTCTGCCCACCATCATTCGTGCCAGATCCGCCGGAGTCGTTTCGCTCGTGTTCACGGTATCCACGACCCGGCCGTCGCGGAGTACGGTGACACGATCAGAGACCGCCATAGTCTCGCGGAGTTTGTGGGTAATGAAGATGATCGTCTGGCCGTCTTCCTTGAGCCGCTCGATAATACTAAAGAGCTCATCCGTTTCCTGCGGGGTGAGCACGGCGGTGGGCTCGTCCAGGATCAGGATGCGTGCCCTGCGATACAGGGCCTTGAGAATTTCGACGCGCTGCTGCTCGCCGACCGAGATGTTCTCCACCCTAGCGGTCGGATTCACCGTTAGACGATATCGCTCGGCGAGCTCACGCACCTGCGCGGTTGCGCTGGCCATATCGAGAAATCCCCGCCGGGCCACCTCCGTGCCGGCGATGACGTTCTCCGTGACGGTGAGCCGCGGGACGAGCATGAAATGCTGGTGCACCATCCCGATGCCGAGCGCGATTGCATCACTCGGGCGGCGGATGGTGACCGCCTCGCCGTTTACCCTGATAGAGCCGGCGTCGGCATGATGAAGCCCGAAGAGGATCTTCATCAGCGTCGTCTTTCCCGCTCCGTTCTCGCCGAGGAGGCTGTGAACTTCCCCCGTGCGAATGGAGAGAGAAACCGCGTCGTTCGCGTTTACCGTGCCGAAGCGCTTGGTTATGCCGGTAAGCTCAGCTGCGTTCATTGGCTTCACTGCTCGGAGACGCGGGCCCCCGCCCGGCGGGAGCCCGCAGCAGGTGTGCTACATTGACCGTGCTTCTTCGACGGTGGTCGGTATGTCCATCTCGCCGGAAATGATGACCTCCTCCACCTCCTCGAGTCGCCCTATCGTGTCGGCGGTCAGCAGGCTTTCAGTGTACCCGAGCGCACCTTCTTCCACGCCGAGGGTGTTCACGCCGCCCTCGAAGTCGCCTGCGAGAGTCGTCTCGATGGCGATGAACATCGTCTCGTCGACAAACTTCATTCCGTTCGTCAGGACGTGTCCCGGCGCGACACTGCCCTGGTCGGAGTCCGCGCCGATGCCGTAGACACCGCGCTCCATTGCAGCATCGAGGACGCCGAGTCCCGAACGGCCCGCGGCGCCCCATACGACGTCAGCACCGTTTTCGATCATCGAGATGGCGATCTCCTTTCCACGTGCGGGGTCGGCCCAGCTGCCGACGTACCCGTGCGCAACCGATACATCTTCGTTTATGTACTTCGCCCCGGCGATGTAACCGGCTATGTTGGCATCGATCAGCGGGCTCTGTACACCGCCGATGACCGCCACCTGCCCGGCATCGTTCGTCATCTCGTATGCGTCGTTCTGTGTTACGAGCGCAGCCGCGGCTCCCATGAGGAACCCGCGCTCCTGCTCGGCATAGGTGTAGGAAGCCACGTTCGGCTGGTCGACAACCGTGTCGATGATAGCGAAGTTCTGATCGGGGAACTCCTGCGCTACAGCCCCGAGCGCGTCGCCCTGCTCGAACCCGATCGACACGATCAGGTCATACTGTCCCTGAGCGGCAAACTGGGTGAGAAGCGGCTCGAACTCCGCAACGGCCTGGGGCTCCGCATAGTCGAACTCGACACCGAGCTCCTCGTTGGCCATTTCGAGACCGCGGAACGCCGCGTCGTTGAACGACTCGTCTCCGAGACCTCCGCGGCCGAACACGACCGCTACGCTGCCGGCGGGCTCTGCGGCTTCCGCGCCGGCATCTTCAGTCTCGGCATCCTCTGCTTCAGCAGCCTGATCTTCCGTGCCGTCTTCCTGGGCGCAGCCCACAAAGACGCCCGACACGGCTATGAGCGCGAGCAGAATCAGGAGCACGACGGCAGATCCGCCACGCATGCCTCTCCGTGTTCGATGAAACCTCATGTAAACCTCCTGTCGGCGGAATAGTGCCGCCGCATTTCTGTAAGAATATGCACGAAAAGCCGCTTTCTGTCGCTATTTATGCAGAAAGATTCGTGCATTTTTCTACTCGGATTCGCCAAGAACAGTGGCCGCGACGCCGTCGAGGAAGGGGCGCAGTCGCGGAATCGCGTTTCTGGCCACCTCGAGCACCTCTTCTCCGGACAGTTTCTTCCCGGCAAGGCCCGCCGCGCGGTTGGTAACCAGGGACAGGCCGACCACCTCGGCCCCCGCCTCGCGGGCGGCAATTGCCTCGAGGACGGTGGACATTCCCACCATGTCCGCACCGAGGCGGTGCATCATCTCGATCTCGGCCGGTGTTTCGAACGCAGGTCCGTACCACCCGGCGTACACCCCTTCGCCGATACCGGGGTTCTTGGCCGCAATGGCCTCACGAAGACGCGGTGAGTAGGTATCGGTGAGATCGACGAAGCGTGCGCCGATGAGCGGGGTGCGGGCCGTAAAGTTGATGTGGTCACGAATGAGCGCGGGTTCCCCGATGGGGAGATCGGCGTTGAGTCCGCCGCACGCGTTGCTGAGGACGACCGTATGAGCACCGGCGGCGATAGCTGTGCGAACGCCGTGGGCGACAGCCAGTGGACCGTAGCCTTCGTACAGGTGTGTGCGACCGAAGAAGACGAGAAGTTTCTGATCGCCACGTACGACGATCCGGATCGTACCTGCGTGGCCCGCAGCCGAGGGTGCAACGAAGCCCGGGAGATCCGTCATCGGGAGCTCGGCAGCCGTCTCTCCGAGCGAGTCGGCCGCCTCTTTCCAGCCGGATCCCATGACGA
Source organism: Spirochaetota bacterium (assembly GCA_009908925.1). Taxonomy (GTDB): domain Bacteria; phylum Spirochaetota; class Spirochaetia; order DSM-27196; family PWMO01; genus JAAAOH01. The sequence continues at coordinate 54,551 of JAAAOH010000318.1, forward strand.
ACAGGGCATCAGCACGATCCAGATTCAGCCTGGCGCACAGCTCTTTTCCCGCGGTCGCAGCGATCCGTTGCGCCTCGCGGGCGTCGGCTTCCGGATTCGTCTCCGTCCACATGGTGAACACCTCCGTTGGCTCGTCCGGGGAGTGTAGGCGCCCTCGGTCCGCCCGTCAAGACAAACCGTTACCGAAACCCTTATGTTCCGCGGCGCGTTTTCTCTTCGGGTCGGGTGAGTCGGATGATGAGGTCGGCTTCCTCCGGATAGGAGGCGACGAGCGCCGTGCGTTCACCGCCCTCGTAGTCGGTCTCCGTGAATCCCGGCGCCATGGTCGTCCCGATGAGCGCATACTCGCCACCCGGGGAAAGATAGGAGCCCTGCCAGACGCCGGCGGGGACCGTGAACTGCACGTGCTGCCCCGCGCGAAGGTCCTGCCCGAGGGTTGCTCGCGAGCTCGAGCCGTCGGGATGGAGCAGCAGCGTATGCACCGGGTCGCCGAGGTAGAAGTGAAAGATCTCGTCCGTCGGCAGGCGGTGCAGCGCCGAGAACCCGCCCCGATCCGGTGTTATGAGGTAGTAAATGGCGGTGCCGGCGGGCTTCTCCTGCGAATAGCTGCCGCCGAGGGCTTCCGGCGTCAGTATCCGTGTGGAACGATAGCTCTGCCGGTAGCGGCCGCCTTCCACCGGCAGCGGCTCCAGGCCGAGGATCTCGATGAGCTCAGCCGCGCTCGGTCGGTGTGCCATTGCTCTAAAACAGCGGGCGGCTCGTCACACCGCCGTCTACGACGAGGTTCGCCCCCGTGATCCAACGCGCAGCGGGCGAAGCGAGGAACAGGACCGCGTCACCGATATCCTCCGGGGTTCCGAGGCGCTCGAGTGGTGCGGCCGCCTTCCACCGCGCCACACCGTCGGGCCAGGCCTCCTCGATTCCGTCGCGAGCGATGAGCCCGGGGGAAACGGCGTTCACGCGTATCGGGGCGAGCTCGAGCGCCGAGGCCTTCGTGTAGGTTATGACACCACCCTTTGCAGCGTTGTAGTGACTGTGCCGCCAGGCGGGCTGAAGGCCTTCGATGCTCGCAATGTTCACGATGCTGCCGCCGGGACGTACGCCCGGCGCTCCGTCTGCGAGCCGGGATTTCATCCGGGCCGCTACCTGCTGCGTGCAGAGGAATACGCTGCGGAGGTTCGCGTTCATCATCTCGTCCCATTGCTCGGCGGTCATTTCCTCAAGCGGCGCCAGCGGATAGATGCCGGCGTTGTTCACCAGTATCGAAACGGGGCCGAGCTGCGCCTCGACATCGGAAACCAGCGCCTTCACAGCGTCGGCGTCGGTGACGTCGGCCTTCACCGGCAGGGCCCGGCGGCCGTAGCCCTCGATTTCCCGCGCGACCGTTGCGGCGCCGGCCTCGCTGTTGCGGAAATGCACCGCGACATTCGCACCGGCCTGGCCGAGACGGCGCGCGATGCCTGCACCGATGCCGGTCCCAGCGCCCGTGACGAGCGCCGTTTCTCCGCTCAAGTCGAGCAGTCTCTGTGGTTCAGGTAGATGCATCGTGACAGGGTAGCATGGTCCGATGATATTCGGAAACGGTGCGCCTCCTGCCTATGTGATGCAGTACGCAATCGAAGCCTCCGTCACGGAGGTGACCGTCGGGCACGTCACCGAGAACCCGCTCGACACCCTCGAGCGCGCAATGCACGTGCAGAAGCACTGGATACGTTCGGCCCACAACGTCTCGGTCACCGTGACCGTGAAAGAGCGCGAGTGGGATGATGTCGGACGCCGGATGTGGATAACACTTTGCTGCAGGGTGAGATTGCCTGATCCGTCGGCACCTGCTGGTACTCGGCCGCCGCACCACGCGAGGGTCTGCCTATCCGGTGAGCGGGTTTTCCCATCGCACGCCCTCGAAGCGCGCGAAGTCGGTGTCGGTGGAGTAGACCGTTGCCTGGTACTCGATGGCGATGGCGGCGATGACGGCATCCGTCAGCAGGTTTGCTCCAGTGCCCGCGCGCTCGAGCAGGTGGCGAAGCAGCTCCATATGCCGGGGGCCCGGACCGATGAAGGAAACAGGCGGTGCCGAGAGCCATGCTTCGACGTCATCGACCGCGACGTCCGGTTGCAGCGGATGAGTCATGACCCGCGGGTGCGTCATGAGACGGACGTACCCGTGCGCAGCAACATACGTTAATCCGACCGGTTCCCGCGCCGACAGTACCGATTCCCACCATCGCCGCGCATCGTCGTGAAAGCGCGCGGACGCGGTGTAGGCGTAGACGAGGAGATTGACGTCCGGAACGATCACTGCGTTTTACCTGTCTGTGGCCTGTATTCACCCGAGGTCTCTGCGGCCGCATCCTGTGCCTCGAGCTCGTCGATGAGCTGATGAAGCCGCCGAGGGTCGACGCCCGGCTTGAGACCGATCGTATGGGGTATCACGGTAAACGGGCGTCCTTCGGTTTGTATCGGCGCATTCAGCCCGGCCCGCAGCACATCATTTACCGTCTTTTTGAATGATCGGTCCGTCAGGCGCGAGAGCTCCCGCAAGCGCGCCGCCACATCCTCATCGAGCGTCAGGGTGGTTCTCACATAAACATCTTGATGTCCATGCGGGGGCATGCCAAGATGTTAGTGATGCCAACGTCATTGAAAACGAAGGGACGACGAACCGGCGGCACGCATGAAGGCGTCGGTTGTGCCGACCACTGAAGCCGCGCTCATCGTTTCGGCAATTCGGTCAGCAACCGTGCGGCGCCATGCGGCAGCGTCCGTTTCGGCACTGTCGGCGCGGGTAGGCCTCTGATTCGAAAGCGAAGCGCGTTTCCGCCGAGGAATGCCCACGTCGAGAAGGCTCCCGCACGCTGTAGCGCCTCGAGCACGCGCGCCTGGAGGTACTCATGAACGATGAGTCCTGCTTCGGCGGTGGTTGAAGATTGAGAAACGAGCTCGTGTAGATGGTCTTTCATCGGATCTCGCCTCCCTCCTCCACGAGCTGTGAGACGATGCCCACCGCGCGCTCGATTTTGGGCGATGCGAACCGCCGGGTCATCCGCGACAATGTAGCACTGTCGAGGTT